>NZ_JADGMN010000004.1:0-259978 GCF_020662285.1 Clostridioides sp. ES-S-0108-01
ATTTAAAAGAAAAAATCATTAGATGGAAAACTATTTCGATGGAAAGCGGTATGCGGTGAAAGTCGCACGTACCGTTTGGGTCGGGGGAAAAGTTGGAGATAGCATCAAAGATTTACCTATCGACATCGGCTGCGTATGGAGTTTTAGCATATGAGACAGCTTATCTAAAAACATATTATCCAGTTGAATTTATGGCAGCGTTGATAACCAGTGTAATGGGAAATACTGATAAGGTAGTTGAGTATATAAGAGAATGTAAAGCATTGGAAATAGATGTATTGCCTCCAGATATAAATAAAAGTTTTTCAAAATTTTCAGTTGAAGGTGACAATATAAGATTTGGTCTAGCAGCTGTAAAAAATGTTGGTGTAAACATAATAAACAATATAATTGCTGAAAGAGAATCTAATGGACTATTTGTAGATTTAGTAGATTTAGTTAAAAGATTAGACCAAAAAGATACGAATAAGAGAGTAATAGAAAGTCTAATAAAATGTGGAGCTTTTGACAAGATAAGTGAGAATAGAGCTAGTCTGATGGCTGGTTATGAAAGTTTATTAGAAAGTGTATCTATGGACAGAAAGAAAAATGTTCAAGGTCAGATTTCTTTATTTGATGCTTTTGGAGGTAATGAGGAAGATAGTGATTTTCAACAAATATATAGTTTGCCTAAAAGGCAAGAGTATGAAGAAAGAGAGAGACTTAACCTTGAAAAAGAAGTCTTGGGAATGTATGTAAGTGGACATCCTTTATCACAATTTGAAAAAGAATTACAAGAAAAAACATCTATGGATAATGGAAAATTAAATTCATTAAAAGAGGAAGAAGAATCATACCTACAAATGAATGAAACAGATGTTATAATGGGTGGAATGATTGTAACTAAAACTATAAAAACTACAAAGCGAAATGAAATTATGGCATTTATTGAATTAGAAGATTTGTATGGTGCTATAGAAATAATAGTTTTTCCTCAATTATTACAAAAATACAATGTCATTTTGAATGAAGATAACATAATCTATGTAAAAGGAACATTAAGTATAAAAGAAGGCGAAAATGCAAAACTTATAGCTAGAGAGATAAAAGATATAAATGATGATACTGATTTTGAAGATAGAAACTACAATTCGGGAAGAATTAGAAATGTGGAAAATATTAAGCTAGAAAGTGGTAAAAAATTGTATTTGAAAATAGATAGTATGTCTGATACCGAGACAACTAACAATATTGTAGAAATAGCTAAACAATATCCAGGTAATGACAGTATATACTTATATCCTATGGACGAAAATATAAATGGTAAACGTAAAGCATATAAAATGACAGGAGCATTAACTTGTATATGTGATGAATTTATAAATAACTTAGAAAAGTTACTTCCTAAAGATAACATAAAAATAAAAGCTTGATTTTTTATATAAAAATCTAAATATATTATAATAATATGAAAAATATTGTCCGTTTTGTGATATAATATCACAAAATGGACATTTAAGGACATTTAATTTTTTTAGTCTTGATGGGATTGAAAAATGATATAGGGACAAAAAAAGTCCATTAAGATAAAATAACAACGATTATAATAAAAAATTGACATAAAATCCAAGGAGGTAAAAAATGAAAACTATAGGATTACTAACAAGTGGAGGAGATGCTCCAGGAATGAATGCTGCGATTAGAGCGGTTGTAAGATCAGCAATATATTATGGATGCAAAGTATATGGAATCAATAGAGGATATAAGGGGTTACTAGAAGAAGATTTAACTGAAATGAACTTATCTTCTGTTGGGGATATTATACACAGGGGAGGAACTATATTAAAATCTTCTAGATGTGAAGAATTTAAAACAGAAGAAGGACGATTAAAAGCAGTAAAAATTCTTAAGAAGTATAAAATCGATTGCTTAGTTGTAATTGGTGGAGATGGTTCATTTGTAGGAGCTCAAAAACTTAGTGACTTAGGATTCCCAGCCATAGGTATACCAGGAACTATAGATAACGATTTAGCATATACAGATTATACTATAGGATTTGATACTGCAATGAATACTATTATAGACGCAATAGGTAAGATAAGAGATACATCATCATCTCATGAAAGAGTTAATATAGTGGAAGTCATGGGAAGACATTGTGGAGATTTGGCTTTATATGCAGGTCTTGCAGGAGGAGCGGAAACTATAATAGTACCAGAAGTAGAAATTACGGTAGATGAAGTTGCTCTAAGATTAAAGACTACTCAAAAAAGAGGTAAGAGACATAGTATAATCGTTTTAGCAGAAGGAGTCGGAAGTGCTAGTGATTTAGAAAAGGAACTTAAAAAAGAGTCAGGAGCAGATTTAAGAGTAACTGTATTGGGTCATGTCCAAAGAGGAGGAAGCCCAACTGTATCTGATAGAATACTAGCAAGTAGACTTGGCGTAAGAGCAGTAGAATTATTACTAGATGGAAAATCAGCTAGAGTTGTAGGAATAAAAGAAAATAAAATAATTGACTTAGAAATAAGTGAGGCTTTAGCTCAAAAGAAAGTATTTGATAAAGAAGCTTATGAGATGGCAAAAATATTATCTATATAAGTTTTAGTATTAAAAATAAATCTGTGGAATAATATCTCAGGAGGAGCAAATATGTTAAATAATGTAAAGAAGACAAAAATTGTTTGTACACTAGGTCCAGCATCACAAAGCGAGGAAGTTTTAACTCAACTTATGCAAAACGGTCTAAACGTGTGTAGATTTAACTTTTCTCATGGTTCGCATGAAGAACATAAGGAAAGAATAGATATGGCAAAGAAAGTTAGAGAAAAATTAAATAAGCCAGTTGCTATATTATTAGACACTAAAGGGCCGGAAATTAGAACCGGTAACTTTGAAGACCCAGAGGTATTTTTAGAAGAAGGACAAAAGTTCACTATAACTATGAAAGATATTATGGGGACTAAAGAAATGTGTACGGTAAGCTATAAAGGTCTTGCTGAAGACGTTAAAGCAGGAGATTCTATACTAATAGATGATGGTTTAGTTGGTTTAAGAGTAAAAGAAATAAATGGAGAAGACATAGTTTGTATTGTTGAAAACTCAGGAATAGTTAAAAATCATAAAGGAGTAAATGTACCTGGTGTTAAGATAAATTTACCAGCGATAACTCCTAAAGATATAAGCGATATAGAATTTGGAATAAGTCAAGGAATAGATTATATAGCTGCTTCTTTTGTAAGAAAGGCATCTGATGTATTAGCAATAAGAGAAGTATTAGAGAACAATAATGCAACTGATATACAAATAATATCTAAAATAGAAAACCAAGAAGGTGTAGAGAACCTAGACGAAATATTAAAAGTTTCTGATGGTATAATGGTAGCTAGAGGTGACTTAGGTGTTGAGATACCAACTGAAGAGATGCCAATAGTTCAAAAAATGATGATAAAAAAATGTAATGAATTAGCAAAGCCAGTTGTAACTGCTACACAAATGCTTGATTCTATGATAAGAAACCCAAGACCAACAAGGGCAGAAGTTACAGACGTTGCTAATGCTATTTATGATGGAACAGATGCGATAATGCTATCGGGAGAAACTGCTGCTGGAAAATATCCTGTAGAAGCAGTAAAAATGATGGCTACAATAGCAAAAAGAACAGAAGAGACTTTAGATTATGATAGATTATTAAAGGAAAATGGTACTAACAATGTTACTGTAACAGATGCAATAAGCCATGCAACTTGTACAACAGCAGTAGATTTAAATGCATCAGCTATAATAACATCTACTTCTTCAGGATACACTGCTAGAATGGTATCTAAGTTTAGACCAAAATCTCCGATAATAGCTACTACAAATAATGAAAAAACTATGAATAAATTAGCTCTTACATGGGGAGTTTATCCAGTTAAATCTTCTGTTGCAGGAAATACAGATGAAGTTATAGAAAAAGCAATTGAGGCAGTTAGACAAGCTGATTATATAGATAATGGAGAATTAGTAGTTATAACTGCTGGAGTACCAGTAGGAGTAAGTGGAACTACTAACTTAATAAAGGTTCATGTAATAAGTGAAGAAATAGTGCAAGGTATAGGTGTAGGTACTCAAACAGTAGAAGGTAAAGTTCGTGTAATAAAGAATGGAGATACTTGTATAGACTTCAATGAAGGAGACATACTTGTTTCTACTGCTACTGATGCTGAGATGAACAATTATATAGAGAAAGCAGGAGCTGTAGTAACTGAGAATGGTGGAATGACATCACATACAGCTATTGTAGGTATAAATTTAGATATACCAGTTATTGTGTCTGCAACTGATATAACAAATCTAGTAAAAGATGGAGAAGTTGTAACTGTGGATGCATCAAGAGGTGTGGTATATAGAGGTTCAACTAGAGTTTTATAAGAAAAATAATAAATTTATTTACCAAGGGGCTTTATAAGCTCCTTTTTTTTTGGTAAAATAAAATATTGTAGCTTAGTAAAAATATAGTTTAATTAATAGCAATATTTTAATATAAATTTAAAGAAAAGAGTTTGTAAAGATTTAAATATAATAGATTGATTGGAGGGTGATTTATGCTTTCGAAAAACGAGGTGTATATTGTAGATATAGTAGACATTGGACAAGGCGGAGTAGGAGTAGGAAAGTACAATGGTATTACAGTTTTTGTAGAGGGCGGATTGATACAGGATAAAGTTAAAGTTAGGATTAATAAAGTAAAGAAAAATTATGCTGTAGGAGATATTGTTGAGATAATAGAAAAGTCTCCATTCAGAGTAAAAAGAGTGTGTAGTGATAATCTTAGGGATTGTGGAGGGTGTCAGATACAAGATTTGGATTATAATAAGCAACTTGAAATGAAAACGAATGAAGTTAAGCAAGTACTTACAAGAATAGGTAAGTTAGAGGATGTAGAAGTTCATGACACTATAGGAATGGATAATCCATATAGATATAGAAATAAGGCTCAATTTCCAATACAAAAGAATTATGGTGTTCCAATTATTGGTTTTTATAAAAAGAAGACTCATGATGTAATATCTACAGAAAAGTGCGTAATACAACATGAGATAAATGATAAAATTGTTAAGATAATAAAAACATATATAAGAGCCTATAAGGTAAGTATATATGATGAAAAAACTCATACAGGGTTGATTAGACATTTGGTAACAAAAATAGGTTTTACGACTAAAGAAGTAATGGTTGTATTAGTAGCTAATGGAAACAAACTTCCATATCTTAAAGAATTAGCTTCAGTGCTTAAGGAAAATATACCTGGATTTAAGACTTTGGTTATAAATGTAAATCAAAAAGATACGAATGCTGTTCTAGGAAGAGAAAACATAGTTATCTATGGAGATGGTAAAATAAATGATTATATAGGTGACTTAGTATTTGAGATTTCGCCATTGTCATTTTTCCAAGTAAATCCTGTTCAAACTAAAGTATTATATGATAAAGCTCTTGAATATGCAAATCTAAAGGATACTGATACTGTTTTTGATATTTACTGTGGCATAGGTACAATATCTTTATTTTTGGCACAAAATGCTAAAAAGGTTTATGGAATAGAAATTATAGAGGATGCTATAGAAGATGCTAAGATAAATGCTAAATTAAACAATATACATAATGCTGAATTCTATGTTGGAAAAGCAGAAGAAGTTGTCCCTAAGATGTATAGTGAGGGTAAGACTGCCAATGTAGTAGTTGTAGACCCACCTAGAAAGGGCTGTGACGAAAAGGTATTAGAAACTATTGTTTCAATGAATCCAGAAAGAATCGTTTATATTTCTTGTAATCCTTCTACTTTAGCAAGGGATTTAGATTATTTAAATATACACGGATTTAAATGTATTGAAGCACAGCCTGTAGATATGTTTCCTCATTCTACACATGTGGAGACTATAGTGTTGATACAAAGAAAAACTGATGTTGTATCATTTTAGTTGACACCTTATACACAAGGAATAGATGTATAATGAAAGAGAATAAGGAGGCAACTACAATGGCAACAAAACAACGCAAATACGACATGTAATACAAAATCCAGGCGGTAAAACTGGCAAAAGAAATCGGAGGGGCAAAGGCCGCCGCCGAACTTGGCATCCATGAAAACACCATGTTACGCATGGACAAAGGCCGTCAGATAGGGACGACTAGATATTGGTTCCGGTTCACATACCCCGGAAACCGCCATGAGCCTTGCCGGGGAACTGGCTGTACTGCGTAAGCAGGTAAAATAACTCGATAAAGAGAATCGGCGCCTTCGGGAAGAAAACAAATTTTTTGAGGAAGCAAGCGCTTTTTTCGCCGCCAGACGTCGGAAGTCAGCAAGAACCAGAGAATGATGTTCATTGCCTTAAAGACAGAGGACGGCACAGTCAGGGGAAAACTTTCTTTTTACTGCCGGATTCTGAAAGTAACACGGCAGGGGTTTTATAAATATCTGTCAAAGAAAAACCACCCATGGAAATACCAGAATTTAGCCGATGCCATGAAAGCGATCGTGTCAGAAGATGAATGCAACGATACTTACGGACGGATCCGTATGTACCAGGCGCTTCTTCTGAAACAGCCGGAAGGCATCCGCATTCCCAGTGAGCGGACGGTTTACCGCATCATGGAAGAAATCGGGCTCAGCCACCGCCCGAAACGCAAACCAAACGGGATTACCAAGGCTGACCGCGAGGCACACAAATCGAATGATCTGTTGGAAAGAAACTTCACATCTGCGCAACCCTTGAAAAAATGCGTCACGGACATCACCGAAATCAAGGCAAAAGACGGAAAACTCTATGTATCTGCCATATTTGACTGTTTTGATGCCACAGTCCTCGGGCTGGCAATGGACACAAACATGAAATCGGTGTTGTGTGAAAGGACTCTTGACAACGCCGTCCGTTCCTATCCTGTACTCAGGGGAGCCGTCATCCACTCTGATCGCGGAACACAGTACACCAGCAAAACCTATCGAAAAGCGATTGGCAGGCACGGGATTCTCCAGAGTATGAACAGTGCCGGTGGGCGCTGCCATGACAATGCCCGCTGTGAAAGCATGTGGGCAAGGATGAAAGAGGAACTCCTCTATGAGCGGAATAACACAGAAAAAATGACCATTGAGGAACTGAAAACCCTCATCTGGAGATACTTTATCAGCTATTGGAATAACCGGAGGATATGCTCTGCCAATGAGGGGCTTCCTCCTATGGTGAAACGGCAGCGATATTATGAATCTCTGGCCGCTGCAGCTTAGGTATTGATATCCTTGTATAAAAAGTGTCAACCAATATTGACAAGATCAAAGGAAGTCAATGAAATGTGTAGTAGCAAGGATGCCTTCCTTCCTTTATTACAGGCAAACATTGAATCCACCCTTGGTGGTAAAAGTGAAGAAGCTATCGAAGCTATTGATGAAAAGCTGACAGAACTTCAAAAGGAGCTGCTGCAGCTAGCGAATGTAAAAAAGGACTACGAGCCGATTGCAGATGAGATTGACCGACTGCGAGAAGAAAAGCAGAACCTCATAGTAGAGGATGCTGAACGGGAAGGAACCAGACCGCGTGTGCAGGAGATGAGGGAATATTTACCGGAACAGCCAGCCTGAATATGACGAACAGCTGGTCAGACGGCTGATTGAAAAAATCACGGTGTTTGATGAGAAATTTGTGGTCGAGTTCAAGGCAGGGGTGGCAATAACAATAGAGAAGTAATATGGAAATAGATGTATGACGCTTAGGCCACGGTCTGGGCGTTTTCTCTGTTCATGAATTGTTTGCAGAATATTATACTAAAACCATTGACAAATATTTTGTCAATATATATAATCTAAGCATCGGAGGTGATACTGTGAACGAAATTGAAAGACTTCAGAAATATTTGTTACTTGTAAGAAGAACCGTTGGATGGATCGCTGAGGAGTTTGGTGACCGTATAGGAGTTACTAGGCAGACAATAAACAACCTGGAAGCAGGTCGCAATAAGCTGAACAAAACACAGTATATTGCCATGAGAAGTGTTTTGGATGTGGAAATGCATCAGTATCCGGAAGAAACTGAAATGTTAAATCTGATTTTGGATGTATTCGTTGACCATCCTGAAAATTATGATGAAAAAGAAAGAGAAGAATTTCTCACTAAAGCTAATATGGTCACCCCCTCTATCTTGGCGGGGTCTACCAGTAGAAAAGACGTATCAAAGGAAATAATGGCGGTTGCTGACGGAATTGGTTTAATTGCAGAGGCTACACCGCCCTTTGCTCCGGTGGAGGCTACAAGTGCCTGGTTGCTAAAAACGATATTCGACAAGAAAAAATAAGGAGGGTTTCATCATGGATAAGTATATTAAGAAAAAGAAAGAAATGAATTTCTAGTCTGTTGATGCTCTTCAGCAAGTTGTTAATGTCGTGAATGAGGCAGCTGTGGCTGTAAGCGATAAATCTCGCATCATTAGAGAAAGTGCAATTCCAGAGGTGTTAATGGGGGCATTAGGTGCCGGAATTGGTGGTGTTCCTTCGTGCCTCTATATGGAATGGGTTCTGTGGTTGGCTTAACTGCAGCCGGTGGACTTGTAGGCGGTGGCATGGTTGCAGGAGCATTACCAAAGAGTCATGGATGCAGTGCTATCTAACGGAAAGGAGACCACATCAGATGAGCAAGTATAAGTATTCAGAAACAGAACAACAGATGAATGATGTGCTTACGTATCATGCCAAAGAACTGAGCAATATTTCCTTTCCTGATACGGAGAAAATAGATGCCTCCATTGTGCAGGCTGAAGCAAAACTAAAAGCATTGGGTATCGATGTGTCAAAAGTGAGCCGCCCCAAAAGTCCTGCGTCTGAAAAAAAGGTTATGCTTATTCCTACATGGAATCAGATGGTTGCAGAAGCACAGGCATCAAACACACCATTGTTAGTATGTGGAAAATGTGCAAAAAGATATATCCCCATGACTACAAATCTTTTGATCAAAGAAGTATGTAAAATGGATAAAGAAGTAGTCGAAATTGATAAACAAGCGATGGGGACCATAGCTGAACCTGCTGAGAATAAAATTACATGGTTTGACTTTGAAAAGATTAAAAATAAATTTTTAGAACAACGATTTATCTCTGAAAAAGTAAAATTCCTATATGATAAGGATGATTATTATTTTATACCAGGATTGGTAAGGGAATGGGAAATTGGTTTTCTTACACCGGTATTCTTTAATATTGAAGTCTTACTGAAGTATATGCATCATCCAGATTACGGCTTAGATATAGGTGCCGATACATTTGGTTATATTTATAAAGGTGATGAGCATTATATTACATTCGGAATTAATGAAAATAATAAAGTAATAATGTGGCTTGGCGATATTGGTAATATGCCACTGGAAGAACAATTTTACCTACGTTCGGAAAATGTACTATCTGATCATTCAATTGGATCGGAATTTTATGAGGCGGAAATTGAGGTGGTATGGGCGAATCCATCTGCCGAGAATAATTTGATAAAAAAGAGATTAGTCTTTAACGAAAGTATCCGATCACATTATGGTTTGTCAGTAGCACAATTAGATACAGAAACAGTAAGAATTGTAAAGAATATCTACAAGCTGTTGATTGATACGAATGATGCATTTAAGGATTTAATGATTCCTATGAATGAACTGCTCGTTGAATCAATTAACAGCAAGGAGATAAAAAAAAGATCTAAAAAACAGATATCCAGAATTAAAAGAAGAACTCAAAGAAAAGAAGGGTATTAAACTGCTCCAACTGTGGCTGGATAAAAACACTCAAAATATAGATGTTAATTTTGAAATAGCACCATTATATGTATTATATGATCTTCGATTAGTTTCAGCACATTTATATTCCGATGACTCACGTGAGGAATTATTAACAAGATGCTGCGAGAGATTAGGACTTGATTTGAGTGAAAGAAGCTTTGTAACAATTGCAAATACATTGATTGAAAAATTGACGTTAATGTATGAAAAATTTAATGTTGCGATTATTGCTATGGGCGAGGAAAGTGAGGAAACGGATGAGTGACAAGGTAATGTATATTACTGGTGTTATAGATACTGAATTGTGGGATAAAGCAAAGTGGCTGGGAACGGCAATCCTTTCAGATAAAAAATCAGCACCATATTTAGGTCTTCTTTTTACAAACAGAGATGCAGCAATAAAAATATTTGAGCAATGGAATAAGGATTTTGGCCACAGAGATATATATGAAGAGATGAGAGTATCTGTTATAGAAGGCGATATTCAAGGGCAAGAACATGGCTACACAATTCATATTACAACGAATCAGGAAAACCTGATTTCAAAGTATAAAAAATTGAATCTATCTACTGATGAGATATCTTTTGCTATAATTAGCCGATATAGAAGGATGCCTACTGCAGTTGGAAATCGAAATATGGCGAACTTCAGAGAAGAAGTAGAGAGATTTTTAAGTTACAAGATCATTCCGGTTTACATGAGCGAATCAGGATTGGAGCCATTATTTGATTATGAGATAGAGAAAACAGAGATTTTCTTTAGACAGGTTGATGAAATAACAGAGCAAGATATTGATTATGCATGTATAAAGCCTAGAGATAATTAATTTGTTAGGTGATTAAAGCAGGTGGATATGATGAAAGATTATAGTCGATATGTTTTCGCAAACGAGTAGAGCAGTAAAAATGCCCTTGATTTATTCCCGCGAACGACCGAAGGTATTTGACATACTTGCAATCAACGCGTGCCATTTTGAGCGCGTTTGTTTAATGACGAGAAAAGAGAAGTAAAAGTGCCGCTAAAGCCGATAAAATGGGCATCTGTCGTAAGTCGGATTTGGCAGTGAGAGGCAAGAAGATTTGAAAGAAAGGGCAAGATTTCAATGACACCTTGATGGGATTTTGAAATTTGCCTATGGCTGATTATTCTATTTTGGCTTAGTGAGTGCATAGAAGTGCTGGCATAGTGCGAGTGAGCAGGATTATTGACAGCAATCACAGACATTGAAATCAAACCAAATGGTGACTGTGGACCATAAATACAAAAAAATATGGTAAAATACAATAAAAGCGGTCTTATTGACGATGGAAATGGGGATAGATGAAATGAAACTACTGGTTGTAGAGGATGAGAGAAAGCTTGTGAAAAACCTTGCCAAAGGACTGAGAAAGTTGGGATATGCTGTAGATTGTGCGTTTGACGGGGAAGAGGCTTTGGAGCTGTATGAATTGAACACGTATGATTTGATGATACTGGATTTAAATCTCCCCGAAAAAGACGGACTGGAAGTTCTGCGGTGTGTTCGATCAAAGGATTTATATTTTCGCGTGATTATTTTATCCGCCCGCAGTAGTGTGGAGGAAAGAGTGAGAGGACTCGATATGGGAGCAAATGATTATCTGGCGAAGCCTTTTGATTTTAAGGAGCTGGAGGCTCGTATTCGGGGACTTTTGCTGCGGGAATTCAGACAGAGAGAGTCACGGCTTATCTGCGGAAACCTGGAGGTTGATACCATAACTAGGACTGTAGGCTTTATGGGAATACCGGTTTCGGTTACAAAGAAAGAGTATGGTATTTTAGAATACCTGATGCTCCATAAAAGGACGATTAGTGCAGAGGATCTGATGGAACATGTGTGGGACAGTGAGGTTGATCTGTTTTCAAATACATTGAAATTCCATATGAGTTCCCTGAGAAAAAAATTAGAGGAGGCAACTGGCGGCCAGATAGAAATCGTTACGGTCAGAGGTCAGGGATATTATATTTCTTCCAGGGAGGGAACGGATGAATAGATGGTCTTTACAAATCAAGATTACAGTCATTGTGGCAGTGATTACGACATTGGCATGTATTGTGATTACAGCGAATTCTATTATCAGTGCCGATAATTATTATGGAGCATTTGTTGATGAATCTTTAATTCAGAAGGATGCCCCGCAAAGCATAGAGGGGCTTCCGGGAGCAGACCAACACGCCATCAGTCCGGACAGGGATTTGGATTACCAGATGGTGAACCGTCGCTTTTCTGTCCTGAGTATTATTGTGCTGGTACTTATTGTTTTGCTTTCCAGCGTGCTGACGTATTTTTTGATGGGGAAAACCTTAGGCCCTCTGAACCGGTTTGTACATTCCATCCGTGGAATCCGATATGACAAGCTCAGTGAACGGATTGAACTTCCAAAATGTAAGGATGAGATCTGGCAGCTTACGAATACCTTCAACAGTATGCTGGGACGCTTGGAAGAGGCCTTTGAATTAAAAACACAGTTTGCGGCCAATGCAGCGCATGAATTAAAAACGCCTTTGACCATTATGAAGTCTTCCCTTCAGGTGTTGGAAATGGAGGAACATCCCTCAGAGACAGATTACAGGGAATTCATAGAGGATACAAGGGAAGGCATTGAAAGACTGATCAAGACCGTGGACAGCCTAATGGCGCTGACGAAAGAGCAGGCGGAGGAAGAAACGGAAGAAATTGTCTTGAGAGGTTTACTGGGGCAGATCGCAGAGGACTTGAAGTCAAGAGCAGAAGAAAACAGGATTACCATAATAGTAAACGCAGATGAGTCCGTTATCTGGGCAAGCAGGACGCTCCTGCACCGCATGATTTATAATCTGGCGGAGAATGCAGTGAAATATAACAGACCGGGAGGAAACATAACACTCAGTACTATAATCAGTGGCGGTAGACTGGGTATAGAAGTCTCCGATTCTGGGATTGGGATGGATGAGGAGATAGTGAAGCACATATTTGAACCGTTTTACCGGGCAGATCAATCCCGATCCCAGAAAATTCCAGGTTCCGGTCTAGGCTTGTCCATTGTCAGGCTGATTGCAGAACGTATGGACGGCCAGCTAAAGATAATGAGTGAACCAGATATAGGTACTACGATATGCTTCTTCTTTCCAAAGTGTGCTAGGAAAGAAAATTTTATGGTATGGAGAAATCCGATGAATAAGAGGATTTCGGGAAGACTTTAGTCAGTTGAATGTAGTAACGCATGAAACAATAAACCACCCGCTATGCGCAACATCATAAACTTAGAAAACAGGCAAAGGAATCTGTTACAAGTAGGCAGATTCCTTTTATTATGATAAAATATAGTCCAGTGGTGATATGTCAAGAGGAAAATGATTAGAAATCGCAAGTTTTTTACTGTATTTTCCTAAAAATGGGCGCACCTAACAAAGCCCCGTCTATTTCAGTTTTTTTGAAAGACGGGCGTGATTTCACCGAAAGCGCCAAACCTATTTGGACTCCGGTGCCATGTACAGGCAGTTGTCTTTCTGCAGTCGAAAGACGAGCCGCATAAATTTACGGGCAGTTAATGCGAGGGCGCGTTTATGCTGGTACTTGTTGACCTCTTTGTATTTGAGGTGGTAGAAGCGGCTGTACTCTGCGTCGCATCTCACAAGAGACAGGGCAGCTTCACACAGGTAATACTTCAGGTAACGGTTTCCGGATTTGATCATGCGCGTGTTCTGCGCTTCAAAATCTCCGTACTGACGCTGTGATCATTTAAGACCAGCGTATTTGGCTAATGCAGCCTGACTGGGGAAGCGGTTGATATCCCCGATCTCTGCAATAATGCCCGCAGAATAGACCGGACCGATACCCTTGATGGAAGTCAGGGTGTTTGGGATCAGGGTCATTTGCTCTGCAATCGCCTTATCAAAGGCCTTGATCTGTGATTCCAGAGCTTTCATAGAGCTTATGGATAGAGAAAGCACTTGGTTGATGGAGTCATTTACCGTCTTAGGAAGGCGGTAGGAACTCCGGGTAGCTTTGATGATGTTTGATAAACATGCAAATTTAAAATATAAATTTGGTAATCGGCACTTTTGGGCAGAAGGATATTATGTGAGTACAGTAGGATTGAATGAAGCAACGATTGCAAAATATATCAGAGAACAGGGAAAAGCAGATATTGCACAGGATAAATTAAGTGTAAGGGAATATGAAGACCTTTTTAAGGGTCAAAGCTAGTGATAAGAGGACTCCTTCAGGAGTAGCAAAAGAGGCAAAAGCATTAGTGGCTTGAACATAGTGAAAACCAGCGCCTTGAGACGCTGGCTGCCAATAGAGCCTTATAGGCTCAGTCCAAACCACCCGTTTTACGGGTGGTTATGATTCCTCCGAAAACTTAAAATCTAACCTTTATCTAACCTTTCGTATGCTATAATCGTACTTGTTGTAAAGTTGCACATACAAAAAAACAACAGAAAGGAACGAAATATATGAAGAATAGTAAGATTAAAGTTCTGTTTTTGGCAGGAGTTATGACCCTTAGCATGGCATTAATTGCCTGCAGTACCAATAATCAGACTGCTTTACCAAAAGTGTCGGAAAACCCGGCTACATTAAAAGAGATTGCAGACTATCTGGTAAACGCGGCAGATGATTATAACAAAAAAAGTAACAGAAAGACTCTGCTGGCAGATCTGGGCGAAGAGAAAGACAAGGCTACACGACTGCAGGCCTTAGTAATGGTTGGCAGGGCATTTGGAGATCTTCCCGCGCCCCAGGGAAATAATGAGAGACTGGCGCCGAAATCTATCGATTTAAGCACGGTTCCCAAGTGGGCAGCAGAAGAACTTCAAAAACTGGCGGACGGAGGAATCCTTGCGCCATCAGACCTTGGCCAGGAAGGAGAAGACGATTCCAATCTGAAACAGGAGGACAGTGGCACGATACCGGCACCTGATGCAGAGAAAGGCAGTGACACTAAGAAAGAGGCACCTGCCCCGGCTGGTGATTCTGAAGGCGAGGATACAGAGATAGAAGACGGAGATTTTGGACTCGCAGGACCGGACGATGCGACAGGTCAGACTGAATCTTCGAAAAAGGATGATGCAAAGAAGAATCAGGGCAGTGTGTTGGAAAAGGAAGTTTCTTTAAAAGAAGTCGAGACCTACTGTAAACGGATCTATGCCCTTTTTGGAACAAACCTTAAGGATGATTTTTACCAGAATATCAATAAACAGGAATTGGATAACGCTAAGTTACCGGAGGGCGAAGCTGTTTCCGGCGGCTCCCAGACCGTAGAAGCCGAAACAAATGAAAAGGTGCGAAAGCTGATAAAAAAGGTCGTAGAGAGTGGCGATGACTACGCTTATGGCAGTAATGAACAAAAAATACGTGATTTTTATAGAAGTATTATAGCTGAGAGGAAAGAAGGACTCACTCCCCTTAAATCGTGGTTTGACAAAATCGAACAGGCCGATGATCTGGCGGAGCTTCGGGATGTACAGATCAAGCTTATTCAAAAGATGGGGCTGAACAGCAATGGTTTACTTCCATTTTCCTTATCAAAGGATCTGACGGACAGCAACAAAACTGTTTTGAATCTTACTAGTGGCTTCATGGCGATGACCTTGGAGGACTATGAAAATAAAGAGAGCGCGGCTCATCAGGAATACCGCGGCACTATCGTTGCAAACCTGATAAAATGCGGGGAGACACAGGAACAGGCATCAGAAAATGCCGATGCGATCATTGCACAAGAAGCAAAAGAACTGAAAAATGGCATGACTTCAAAAGAAGCTGCTGATCTAAATAACTATAACAATACATTTACCATGAGTGAGTTGAGTGATCTGTTTCCGAAATTAGGCGTAGTGGAATTTTTTACCTCACTGGGCTTTGAAAATACCATGACTATTCAGTGCTATGATTCCAAAGCCATTAAAATCAGAGCGCAGCACACAAATCAGAGCGAGCTGGCACGTTTAAAGGCGCAGATGAAGCTAAACCTGCTTACCAACAATGAGGAATTCCTTACAGGGAAAGTCTCCAAGGAGGATGCGCTGGATGAGGTTTCCACTTATCTGACAAATGAGGTGGGACAGCTTTATGTGGCAGAATATTTTAAACCTGAAGCGAAAGCAGATATAGAGAAAATGACAGCGCAGTTGATTGAAACTTATAAAAATCGGATTTCAGCATTGGATTGGATGAGTGAGGAAAGCAAAAAGGAAGCGATTAACAAACTAGATACATTGAAGGTTTATATCGGTTATCCCGATGAGTGGCCGGACAGTAAACTTAAGATCAGCGCACCGGAAAATGGTGGCAGCTATTTTGAAAATATGTCGGCCATCGGAAGGGAAGGTCTGCGACAGAATATAGTGGAACAAAAAGAGGGGCAGGACTCCTTTGGATTAACCGTTTATATGGTCAATGCGGCGGCAAACCGTCAGGCCAACAGTCTTGTCTTCCCAGCAGGAATTCTGCAGACGCCATTCTATGATCCGGAGGCTTCTTTTGAAGAGAATCTTGGAGGCATCGGAGTGATCATCGCCCATGAGATCTCACATTCATTTGACGATCAGGGGGCGCAGTACGACTCCACAGGAGCTGTACGGGATTGGTGGAAAGCGGAGGATTACACCCATTTTAAAGAGCTGTGTCAGAATGCGGTTCAATTCTATGACGGAGAGGAGCCGGCGTCCGGAATTACAACAGACGGTCAAGCAACTTTGTCTGAGAATATTGCGGATATCGGAGGAATGGCGAGTGCACTGGAGCTGCTAGGAACGATGAAGAACCCGGACTATGATAAGTTTTTCCGCAACTATGCGAAAAGCTGGCTCTTACTTTCCGACCGTTCTTATGTGGCAGGCATGGCAGCAAGCGATGAACATGCACCGAAAAAACTGCGTGTGAATAAGGTATTGCAGAATTTTGAGGAGTTTTATAAAACTTACAAAATCGGTGAAGGTGATGGTATGTATGTAGCTCCTAAGAACAGAGTCAAGATATGGTGACAGAGATATAAATAGGATAAAAAAAATGAAGGCGGGGCATCTCAACTGGGAGATACTCCGCTTTTATGTTATTTGATAAAGAAAAATCAAAAAAGTCCAGCAACTTGGATGGAGAACTCATATGCTGGGCGCTAAAGGACCGTTATTAGAAAAGTAGAAAGCTATGATGGAGATATAACTCTATTCTAAGATTTATAATTTCTTACTTACCAAGATATTTTTGGAAAAAAACCGTTGCCTGTTCCCCTATGAACAGACTACTATTTTGAAAATGTGGTTGACCGATTACCAATGGGAGAACGTCCAAAACCGCAAAAAAGCCTTAAATTGCCTTTGACTTAGTTACTGAAATACAGGCATTTTCCAGGGATTTTGGCTTCGACTATTTCATGCAGATTCAGTGGGTTTGGTGGACTTTTTACCTGAAATAATGAGGACTTAGGTTCTTATATTGCCATCAAAACTACCCGCTCAAGTCATGTGGAAACTATAGCTAAGGTAATCAAGCAATAGCAACATTTATATAGATTAATATATTAATAATATATTGTATTTGCCACCATAAAGCGATTTCGGTGACAAATTTAGTCTACAATATTATCAAAAATTTCTACAGTTTCATTTTATCAGTCATATGTGAATAAGTCTGGTCAATATACAAGCTAAATTGACTACAATGATATGTAGATGAAGTACACGTAGCATATGGATTCCACGATTTAAAGGATGCAGAGCTACAAAATAGTTATGGAGTTATGAGAGAAGCTCAATTATAATATATAATGCTTACATCAGACAAATATGTAAGCATTATATATTATAATCATTTCAGCAAGGAACATAAAATTGAAAAACTAAGGGTGATTTTATCATATAAACGCCAAAAGAAATAACTTTTAAATTATATTCAATTAAAGAATTAACCTTTTACAAAGTAAATTTTATTTCCTTATTTTTATTATATCATAAATTTATATAGACATTCAAAAATAGTATTTTTATGATATAATAAAAATATAGAAGTTTTGCAGTGTGCGATTTTTCTTGTAAAGTATGGTTTAACAGTTGAAATATAAGGCATTGAGAGAATATGATAAGTGTTATCAATTGCACTATTGACCGCTCACTGCAAATTTTAGAGAGTTGTATATGTATAAGTGTTGGAAATGCTAAGTTTATTTTGGGGTTTTATATTAACTATATGGAATGTAAATACAACTGCTCAAACTCGCTTAGGTCTAGTTTTATCAAGTTTTATATTAACTATATGGAATGTAAATGGTGTTATTTTATATTTAGTTGGAAATGATAATGAGAGTTTTATATTAACTATATGGAATGTAAATTTTAAATATAATCTTCTTGTTGCTTCTATATCTACTAGTTTTATATTAACTATATGGAGTGTAATTTTTATTATTAAAAGTAACGTATTTATTATCAGCTTTATATATTCTTTTACTATAATAATTTATTTAAAATAGATTTCATATAAGAGTTATAGAGAAGATACTGTATAAATTCTTACTTTTTAGAGAAATAAGTCTAAAAACAACAGAAAGTAAAAAATAAATATATTTTAATGAGTTTTTTAGCAACAGTTTATTTTAAATTGTAGATAAAACTAAAAAGGATTCTCTAGAAAACAAAATCTATCTAATTATACTTACTTACCAATAACATCACTTGATGTAAGCAAGATTCTACCACATTTTCTCCGTATTCTAGTATAAAATCATTTAATTGTGTATCTATAAAATCACAATAATCATATGAACTACCGATATAAGCAGTCAACATATGTGTACATCTATCCATTTTATCTCTAAACATATATTATTATCCCCCTAAAAAACTTCATAAAAACAAAAAGAATACATCTTTTTGGCAACTGGCTGACATAACTCATAAGATACTCTATAAGTCTTAGTCCCTATAGCTTTGCGTCACTAAATTTCTCTAGTTTTGCCGATTTAGTTTTATTCTACAATTACAATAATACAATAGAATTGGTTATTATTCAACATGCTTGTATGAAAATTGAATAAATTTATAGATATGAACGTTATTTTACTCCTAAAGAACCAAACTAAACATGTAGAATATGTAGTAAAAATTAATTGTAGTTTTTGTGATAAAAAGTTCCTATTACTATTTTAAATTGGATAAATTGAGGAAATGACATAAATTGAAAGAAAAAATATTAATAGAAAAATGCTTTAGGAAAACTTGATATTTCCGATAATATATATAATTTATATAAAATATTGAGTTTACTTAACTTATAAAGAACCTCTTACTAAGGAGATTTTACTTTTTAGAAATATTGAAGTTGTTAAAATTGTAAAAAAGTAATGGTGATATTTAACTGTTAATCTATACTTAAAAATTAGTTCATTTTGGGAGGGGAAAATTAATGAGAATTTCTAATCAACATGAAAGTCAGTACTTGTTTAGATGTGAAAGTGATGTAAAAAATAAAAAAGCTAGTGAAAATATTAGTAATAAAAATGTTACTACAGAAAAAGACAATTATTTATCTAATATCATGAGACAAAAACAAGAACTTAATAATAGAATTAAAGATTTAAAAGAGAGACAAGATATTTATACTAAAAAAATAAATGAGGCAATTAGGAATTTATCTAAGTCAGAAATAAGAGAAACAGTTAATAACTTCTCTAATGTAGAAATAGGAATTAAAAATAGCGACGTAGAAGATGAAAATTCGACTTACTTAAATATGGATGAGAAAAGAGAATCTTTAATCACTAAGGAACTTGATGAAGAAATTAAGGATAAAAAATTAAATGATAAAGAATTAGAACAAAAAAAATCTGATAAAGAGGATAACATGTTTGGAGATTTATCTTTATTAGGTAAAACTCGAGAAGAACTTGAAGGCATGCTTAAAAATTTTATAAATATGACACAAGAAGAAATAATTGAACTCAAGTCGAGAATAGAAAAGTTAGATGAGGAGGCTAAAGAATATAAACAAAATTCAAATACTAATATATTTTATAAAACAGATGAACAAAAAAAGAGTATAAATACATTAGTTTAAATAGTGTGTTTTAAGAGAATAAATTTATGATGTAATGAAAAATTAAAGATATAATGTTAATACATTCTTACTAAATTAATAATTCGTGAATCAGTCTTAATTTCAACTATATTATTTGGAAAAATTGCCCACCTATAAGTAATAGACGATAGGGAAAGGATTTTTTACAAACAAGTTCAAGATAAACTTACAGTAATCAAAAATTTTTTTAATAGTTTTGACTGAAGGAATGCATCTGAGATGGAAAGAGCCAATAAAGTTCAAAATTGGTAACTAGAGTAAAATATAATTAAATAAAATGAGTAGTTTTTGTATCATATTTTTAGAATAATGTTATGAAATAAAAACTTTATAGTATTATCTTTGTGGATTATATCACAAGAAAAGAGTATTTATCAAGTCATATGTGCAAATGGCGAACTCCTTGCAGAGGTTTCAGGAAAACTGCGCTTTGAAGCTACTTTACCATCTGACTTTCCGGTCGTTGGTGATTTCGTTATGTTGGACCGTTGCACTAATAAAAACGGTAATGTTATTATTCGTTATGTGCTTCACACAAAAAGCTTGTTTGTGCGTAAGGCTGTTGAAAAGACAAGCGAGGGGCAGGTGGTTGCAGCTAACATTACATCAATATGTTTTTTTATTATAGCATTTACTAATTAAAGTGAAACTTAGATAATTATAATTTTAAAATGGACAGTTTTAAATCTAGGGTAGTGTTATTACTACCCTTTTTGTATATCTTGTTATAAATGAACAAAATCAAAGTTCTATTTTTAATAATGGATACATATTATAATCATTGTTTAATATTAAATGTTAACTTTTACTTGAACATAAAAAAATTTTATGTTAAAATACGAATAATAATATTAGCAGAGGAGTGTCTTAATGTCGGAATTATTTATAATGGTAACCAACAATTAAATAGTTGGAGACGCATATGTATTCTGTATAATCAGAATTTTTAAATGTATTTTTGATACATTTAATTATTGTGTCTTACTCTGCCTTTATAGATAACTAACATATGACAACAAATAATATTTAAGATATGTGTTACTTTGTTAAATTGTGGTGTAGTAGGCTTTAATCTGCTACACTTTTATTAATTTTACATAGTATTCTTTTGATTATAATTATGTTGAAATAGAAAATATTAAATTTTCTAGTCCACAGGAGTTTTCTGTTTTTGTATGGGTAAATATAGCCATACAAAAAGGCAGATATATACCTGTGGATTTTTTTATAGAAATTATGAGATATGGAGGTAATGAAATGAGCATAATTGAACTTAATAAACTGACTAAATCTTATAGAAGATTTGAGAAAGAGCCAGGTCTTATGGGAAGTGTAAAGTCTTTATTTAAAAGACAATATACAGAAAAAATAGCTATATCATCATTTGATTTAAAAATAGAGCAAGGAGAATTTGTTGGATTAATAGGTCAGAATGGAGCTGGGAAAACGACCCTTGTCAAGATGTTAACTGGGATTATAGCCCCATCTTCTGGAAAGATTTCTGTTATGGGTTATTATCCTAATAAATTGGAAAACAACTTCAAAAAACAATATGCTGTTGTTATGGGGCAAAAAAGTCAGCTATTTTTTGAATTGACACCAGCAGATACATTTCTATTGTTTAAAGAATTATATGATATACCTGATGATGAATATAAGAAAAACTTAGATTATTTTATTGAACTATTTGATGTATCTGATTATCTAAATGTTCAGGTCAGAACACTTTCTTTAGGAGAAAGAATGAAAATGGAACTTATTGTAGCACTTCTTCATAATCCCAAAATTTTGTTTCTAGATGAGCCAACAATAGGTCTAGATGCTGTGGCACAAAAGCAAATCAGGTATTTTTTGAAAGAAGTAAATGAAACGAAAGGAACTACAATCATGCTTACATCTCATTATATGGAGGATATTAAGAGTCTTTGTAGTAGAAGTATTGTCATAGAAAATAGTCATAAAATATATGATGGGTCTACAGAAGAACTATTTAATCATTTTCAAAAATATAAGAAAATAACAGTTAGTCTTGATAGTGAAACTAAGATTTTATTTCCAGAAAATTGTAAGGTTATTGAACAAACAAATCATAAAACATCAGTAATTGTACCAAAAGAAAAGGGAAAGGAAACTGTTAAATGGTTTTTTGATAAGTATGATGTTAAGGATGTAATAATTGAAGAAGAAAATATAGGAAATATTGTTGAGAGAATATATAAAGAAGGAAGTGAAGAGTATTATGAACAACTATAATCAAGTGTATTCAAGACAATCATTATTTTATAAGTTTAAGCAAAACATAAGAAAGTATTATGAAATAGCTAAAATCAATTTCAAATTACAACTTATTTGGAGGTTTGATGTAGCAGTTAACATGATGTTTACTATTGTAAAAATTTTATTTGCTTATATCTTATGGAAAGCAATTTTTGGTGAAAATAACCTAATTTCGGGTTTTACATTTAATTCAATGCTATCTTATTATATAATAAGTTCATTTTTATCAGGTATTGATATGTCAAGAAGTACTAGTGAAGAGATATGTAATCGTGTAAAGATAGGTACATTTTCAAAATATATGATTATTCCAATTGATATTCAAAATTACTTTTTTTCTAAAAACTTTGGGATGACATTTTTTTATTTGGCATTTAACATGCTTTCTGCCTTTGTATGGATTTTTATATTTAGAATAGACTTTGCTTTTACGTCAAATCCAGTGCAGATATTAATTTCAATTTTGATGATTGTTTTAGGGCTTATTTTTATGATGCAGCTTCATTTTTTTATTGGAATATTATCATTTAAATTTATTGAGATTAGTTTCTTTAGAATGATAGTCGATAATATGACTGAATTTGTTACAGGAACAATGATACCACTTGTACTTTTGCCAGAAACTGTAGTGACGATTATGAAGTTATTTCCATTTTACTACACAACATATTTACCATCTATGCTACTTATAGGTAGAAATAGTAATGAGGCAATACAAGGATTAATTATTATAGCATTGTGGGTAATATCCTTTTTTATAATAAATAAAATCATCTATAAAAGGATGAGAGTACTATTTGATGGGGTGGGAATATGATGAAAAAAAATTTCAAAATAATATTTATGTTATTGAAAATGAAGTTATCAAAAATGATGGTATTTAGATTTGATTTCTTTGGAGGATTTTTTGTAGATAGTTCCTTATTTATATTACAGTTATTAATGTTTAATAGTATTTATTCTCATGTAGACTCAATAGGAGGTTGGCAACGTGGGGAGATGTTAATATTTATAGGAACTTTTTCATTAATAAATGCAATAAACATGACAATTTTCTGTTTTGGAATTTATGATATTCCACGAAAGATTCAAGAAGGGGAATTAGATTATTATATTACAAAACCAATAAATCCATTATTTAGATTGACATTTGAAAATATTAGTATTGGTTCATCTCCTTTAATTTTTGCAAGTATCCTTATAGTTATATATGGAATATCTGAACTAAATTCAGATATAACTTTTGTTATAATAATAGCATATATATGTATGGTTTTATTGATGACATTGCTTTTTTACGATATATGTATTATATTTCGAACAATTTCATTCTTTGTTATATCGTCAACTGCTATAATGAGATTAGAAGATAATTTAATACCAATGAACATGAAAATTCCTGGTGTAATATATGAAGGTGTCTTTAAACTATTATTCTACTTGATTTTGCCATATGGAATTATGTCAACAATCCCAACCCAAATCTTAGCTGGAACTCTAACAATAAAAGGATTAGTCTATTCAATTTGTATTGTATTCGTGTTTACGGTATTTATGTGGAAATTTTGGAAGTTAGGGATGAGACATTATAAAAGTGCAAGTAGTTAATAAATTTAGGTCTTTAAGGTGATGAAAATTAAAGGTATAGCAGATATATATATTGTAATCTCAGGCTTTATTGTCATGATTTAAGCACTAAAGATACCAAAGTATATAGTATTATGGAGATTAATAATTTCTGTTATTCGTATTACATAAATAATCATAGTGATTTTTAAATACAATACATTTTTCATGTTATATACATATGTAAATAAATTATATGAGTTTATGCTGTTCTGTTTCCACCTACTTTATAACATTGTTAATATAAATTTGCTTAGTATTATAATTTGTGTTGTAACAAGTATTTCGGCTATTGAAGAAATAATGATATGTATATTCTCTAAAGAATTGAAAGGTGATACTATGTAAGTATTTATAATTAAACATGTTTCATACGATACTAAACAATAAAAACAAGTAATTAAATTAAGGGAAGTTAAGAGTAATGAAAAGATAGAGGAGTTATTTTTAGATGTTGTAACAACATAGAATAGCAAGATTAATTAAAACTATATCCAAATAATTAGATATAATCTTTATGAAGAAAGGAGGTCTTTTAATGTCTAATAATTTGGATATTATTTTAGATAGAATTAAGGTACAGGAGAATGATTTGAATGAGTGATATATCTTATTCAGAAAATCAAAAGCAAGATAATGTTAATGTGCAAGATAATTTGCTTGCACAAAGATTTAATATGTTTTCTCTATTAAAATTTGCATTTCCTACTATTTTTATGATGATTTTTATGGGGTTATATACAATTGTTGATACTATATTCGTTTCAAGATTTGTTAATACAAATGCATTATCAGCAATTAATATTGTATGCCCTATTATTAATATTATCGTTGGGCTTGGAACTATGCTTGCTACTGGTGGAAGTGCTATAGTAGCCCGTAAGATGGGAAATGGTGATATTGATGAAGCAAAGAAAGCTTTTACTTTAATCGTATTATCTGGAGTTGTACTTGGAATGATTATTACAGGTATTGGGATTATATTTATGGACTATATTATTATATGGTTAGGAGCAAGCGAGATTTTGATTAAATATTGTCGCTCATATCTTTTTATTATTTTGGTTTTTGCTTTTGCCAATATATTACAAGTATTATTTCAAAGTCTATTTGTAACAGCTGGAAAACCTCAACTTGGATTATGGTTAGTGATAGGTGCAGGATGTACTAATATAATTTTAGATTATGTTTTTATTGTTTTATTACAAATGGGTATTGGTGGAGCAGCACTTGCAACTGGTATAGGATATTTAACTCCTACTATTGCAGGTATAGTTTTCTTTTCAAGAAATAAGGGAGTACTTAGATTTTGTATACCTAAACTAGATAAAAAAGTATTATTTGAGACTTGTTTTAATGGTTCATCTGAAATGGTAAGTCAATTATCAACAGCGGTTACTACTTTTTTATTTAATATTATAATGATGAAGTTGATTGGTGAGGATGGAGTTGCGGCTATTACAATAATTATTTATTCTCAATTTCTTTTAACCTCACTTTATATAGGTTTTTCAATGGGAGTTGCTCCAATAATAAGTTATAATTATGGAAGTAAAGATAATATTCAGTTAAAATATATTTTTAAAACTTGTATATTATTTATCTCAGTGGCCTCATTACTGGTATTTGTGTTTTCTATACTATGTTCACCAACTATTGTAGATATTTTTTCTCAAAAAGGAAGTGATGTCTATGAGATTACAAGTTCTGGATTTTATATATTTTCTTTTAGTTTTATTTTTTGTGGATTTAATATTTTTGCATCATCTATGTTTACAGCATTATCAAATGGAAAGATATCTGCAGTACTGTCTTTTTTGCGTACCTTTGGTTTTATAACTATAGGTTTGTTGATATTACCAAAAGTCTTAGATATAGATGGTATTTGGCTAGTAGTTCCAATTGCTGAGTTTTTAACTTTATTCTTAACAGTTGTTTTTATATATAAATATAAGAATAAGTATAACTACATATAAACATAACAATAAATATAATTAACATATATCATTTAGCCCATAAATAATGGTTTTCACTTTATTTATGGGTTTTTATTGTATTCTTTCTTTTATAATTCTGTTATCCACATATTGCATAATTAAATCAGTACCTAATTTATTGACCTAAATTTCTAAATGTCAATAACAAAGATACAATAGAGAAAGTGTGGATTAAATGACTGATTATACTGGATTTTAACATCTTTTAGGCGCCCATTTATGAGCGCCTATCAATGTATTTATGTTCTAGAAAAATATTTACTTTCTAAATACAACAAAGACTAAAATATCAAAACCATCAATAATTAGTACTATCTATAAATATATAATATATTCTATTTATATAAGAGTTTACATCAATTGTTTTTCTATATTAAATACTTTGTCAATCCAATCTTTGTAAAATTTTTCTTCATGAGAAACTAGGAGGATGCTTCCTTTAAATTGTTGTAAAGCATTTTGTAAAGCCGCTTTTGTTTCTGCATCAAAGTGGTTAGTCGGCTCATCTAAAATCAAGAAATTACAGGGAGATAACATCATACAACATAATTTAACCTTAGACTGTTCGCCACCACTTAGAGTGGATACACATCTTGAAACATGTTCTTCCTTTACACCACATCTTGCTAAGGAACGTCTAATCTCTTTTGTACTTAACTTTGGATATTTATCTGCTACTATTTGAAGTGGTGTTCTAGTAGGATTATCCCATTTTAAATCCTGTTCATAATAACCAACTTTCACTTGCTCTGAGAACTGAAAATTTCCAGAAATACAAGGGATATCTTTAACTAATGTCTTTAACAAAGTGGACTTACCGATACCATTAAATCCAGTTATAACCACCTTTTGACCTCCATCAACAGAAAAATTTAATTTTGGAAGTAAAGGATAATAGTAACCGACCTCAAGATTAGTTATTGTAAGTGCGTTTTGAGCAGATATTTCAATTTCTGAGAATTTGATAGACGGTTTTCCTGTAAAGCTAGGGGGAGCTATTCTTTCTATTTTATCCAGTTGTTTTTGTCTTCCTCTAGCAATTTTTGAATTTACTCCAGCTTTGTTTTTACGTATAAATGTCTCTTCTTTTTCTATTTTCTTTTGTTGTGCTTGAAATCTTCTAATATAATCCTCTCTTAAGTGTGATTTTTGTTTAAGGAAATCTGAGTATTTTCCATGATATTTTTTAATCATTCCAAACTCTATATCTAAAATACCTGTGGAGATTTTTTCTAGGAAATCAAAATCATGGGAAACTACAATAAATGCACCACTAAACGTATTTAAATAGCTTGCAAGCCATTCGACATGTTCTTTATCTAAAAAGTTTGTTGGCTCATCTAGTAATAAAACCTCATGATTAGAAAGTAGTAACTTTGCCAAGATTACTTTTGCTCTTTGTCCACCACTAAGTTCTCCAACAATACGATTCATTCCTATTGAATCTAATCCAAGACCATTTGCTATTTTGTTTACTTCATTATCTATAGAATAGAAGTTGTTTGCTATTAATTGTTCCTGATAATTTGATGCCTTAATAAGTTGCTGTTCATTTCCAGATATGGCACTTTCTTGATATAGCAAATTCATCTCCTTTTCTATTTTATAAAGTTCTTCAAAGGCAGTGTGTAAATAGAGGTATATTGTAGTATCTCTATTAATTTCTGCATACTGGTCTAAGTGACCTATTTTGATATTAGGTTGCCACTTGATTTCACCTTCATCTGGAATAACTTCTCCTAATAAAATTTTAATTAAGGTACTTTTACCTACACCATTTTGACCAACTATACCAATATGTTCACCTTTGAATAAATCAAAGTTAGCTTTTTCGTACAGTGATTTATCCATAAAACCTTGTGATAAATTAGTTACTTTTAATAAACTCATAATTCAAACTCCTTTTCTTTTATTAAAAAATTTATGGAAATAAAAAAGCAGAGGAAAGACATTCTAAAATGCCGACCTCTGCTTTTGGAAAAACAAAAGGTCATAGACAAGCATTGTTGTCTATGACCAGAAAATCTATATATCTATCGGCAAATAGGCAATTTTAAATAAGCATAGCCGAAAAACTATACTAACCAACCTATATTTGCCGATGAAGATAGAAAGCTCTAAGCCTCCAGATTAACCTCTACACAACGCTTCATCGTATACATTTGTGTAGAGTTAAGTTTTCTAACAAGTTTAACTAATTCTATATAAATCATAATTATTCACATCCTAATTTTAATAGTAATTCTAGTTTATTTATATTTAAACTGTACTTTGTACTTTTGGTATTATCCTATTTATTTAAATTATATTTTATCAATTATAGCTTAAATTATGTTATCATAATACATGCTTATAGTCAATAAAAAAAGTTATTTTCATGTAGTAACCTTGATAATATAATAAATTAAATTTTATATTATTAAGATGAAGGGTAGTGTTAATTATAATAATCCTCCATATTTTTTACAAATATCTTTTTTAATATAATTACTAAAACCATATAAGATAAAATAGTAAAAATCAATCCAATAAAGTATATGACTGGAAGTCGCATCATACCAATATTATGACTAAGAGATGTATATGGTATAACAGTACCAATCACAATTCTCATTGTTGAAAAAAGAGTTAATTTCCATGAAGCTCGACTTTTAATAAATGGGATGTATGGAGTTCTTATCAACTGAAAGTTTGTTTGAAAATGATAGTATATCAAATGAGATGATAAAACTAAAGGTGAAGGGAAGATTATAAGTAAAGTAGTTGAAATGGCAAATGAATTGGGCTTAGAGGTGATTTGTGAAGGTGTTGAAAATATAGGGCAGGCAGAATTTTTAATGAGTATTAATTGTTATTATGCACAAGGTTATTTATATGCTAAACCTATTCCAAAGGATATGTTTGTTCAGAAGGTGGAGAAGTCTAAAGATATATAGAATTTAAGTTGTTATAATAGTATATTAAAGATTATAATAAATGAAATATTTGTGTATGATATATATAAGTGAATGAAAAAATTAAATATATAGTAAAGGCACTTCATAAATTATGAAGTGTCTTTTATTATTGTAAAAATAAGTAGTGTATTATGAATAATAAAAAGAATAATATTAATTAAATCTTAGATAATTTTAGGTATAATGTATGATTTAATTTGAAAAAACTAAAATTTTAAGGTAAAATAATATAATTATATTAAATTTTATTGAAATAGTTAAAATTATTTACTTAATATAACTTATTAGTTAGAATTATACTAAATAATTAAGGAGGTGAATAGCGATAGATGAGATAGATTTAAAAATAATTAATTCTCTAAAGAAGAATAGTAGAGCCTCAACTTCTGAAATAAGCAGGCAAGTCAATTTATCAATACCAGCAGTATCAGAACGCATAAAGAAAATTGAGCAATTAAATATAATTCAAAAGTATACTATCCAAATCAATCGAGAAAAAACAAAATACAAACTTTTAGCTTTTATATTTATCAATACTGATTTATCTGAAAGTATGGAAGATTTTAATCAAACTATATTGGAACATGAGACTGTATTGGAGTGTCATCATATTTCAGGAGAGTATGATTATTTGATAAAAGTATTAGCAGAAGATACAAGTGACCTTGAAGAATTTATATCTGTGACATTAAAAAGAATCAAGGGAGTTCAGAAAGCTAATACAACTATTGTTCTATATACAATTAAAGAAGAAATTAATACATGTAAAAATATTTTTAAAATAGATTAATAGTTAAATGTTAATTACCTTGTCTATATTTATTTTAACTAAATTTTAGGAGGAAAATATAATATGAAAATTTTAGTTTTTTTAGCAAAAGGTTTTGAAACTATGGAATTCAGCGTATTTATAGATGTTATGGGATGGGCTCGTAATGATTATGGTTGTGATATTGATGTAGTAACTTGTGGCTTTAAAAAGAAGGTTATGAGTACGTTTAATATTCCAGTATTTGTTGATAAGACTATAGAAGAAGTATGTGTTGATGATTATGATGCTCTAGCTATTCCTGGTGGTTTTGAAGAGTTTGGATTTTATGAAGAAGCATATGATATGTCTTTTTTAAATTTAATAAGAGAGTTTGATTCAAAAGAAAAGATAATTGCGTCTATTTGTGTGGCAGCATTGCCAGTTGGCAAAAGTGGAGTTTTAAAAAATCGTAAAGCTACTACATATCATTTGAAAAATGGTCAAAGGCAAAGACAGTTAAGCGAATTTGATGTAAATGTAATTAATGAACCAATTGTTGTAGATAAAAATATTATAACTTCATATTGTCCAGAAACTGCTCCACATGTAGCTTTTAAACTTTTGGAAATGTTGACGTCCAGAGAACAAATGGAGACTGTTAAACTAGCTATGGGATTTAAACTATAATGAGCTATAGATTTTCTAAGTAATCAGAACCCCAGTCACACATACAATCTAGAATTGGAATAATACTCTTTCCAAAATCTGATAGTGAATATTCTACTTTTGGAGGAACAACAGGATAAACAACTCTGATAATTAAACCATCTGCTTCTAATTCACGTAACTGTTGAGTTAACATTTTAGGGGTTGCTTTAGGAATTAATTTTCTTAGTTCATTAAATCTCAATATAGTGTCTTTAAGATGCCAAAGTATAAGTGTCTTGTATTTACCACCAATCAATGCAAGTGTTGCTTCGATTGGACAACTATAATCACTAGAACATTTTTTCATTTTTAAGCTCCTTTCATATATTTTAAGTATCTTTTTAGGTACTATATTACAAAAAAGTGCATTATTGTAATATAAAACTATAGTGATAAAATTATAGCATAGGTTAAATGAATCATCAACTTAGCCTAATAAAATGATAGGAGGTAAGTAAATGAATTTTGTTGAACTTGCAAAAAAAAGATATTCTTGTCGTAATTATCAGGATAGAAAGGTAGAGAAAGAAAAACTTGAGAAAGTTTTAGATGTTGCAAGAATAGCTCCAACTGGTGGTAATCGTCAACCACAAAGATTAATTGTTATTCAAGAAAAAGAAGGTCTGAATAAACTTTCTAAGGCTGCCAATATATATGATGCACCATTAGCAATTATCGTGTGTGGAGATAAGGAAAAAGTTTGGACAAGACCTTTTGATGGTAAGCAACTTACAGATATTGATACAAGCATAGTCACTGACCACATGATGTTACAGGCAACTGAACTTGGATTAGGAAGTGTCTGGGTATGCTATTTTAATCCAGATGTAATTAGAGAAGAGTTTAGCTTGCCAGATAATCTAGAACCAATAAATATATTACTGATAGGATACGAATCTAAAACACCAGAAAGTCCAGAGAGACACGGAAAAACTCGTGTTCCTTTAAGTGAAATTGTTTTTTATGAAACTCTTTAGTCATAAAATCAGGTTATTTACATAATAAATGTCATAAAATATTTACTGTAAGTAAAATTCAAAATAAGTAATATATACGTGAAATTAAATTTAGTGAAGTGTATCTAGTTTTAATAAAAGATATACTTCACTAATTTATTTTTTAAAAATATTTATTAAACATTAAGGTTTTACGAATTAACTAAAATATATTTATTGAACTAACTTTTAAATCTGAAAAAGCACTTGAAATATAGTCTTTTATATCATTTAGATGGTCTTGAATTTGTTTTTCTGATATTCTATCAGCTCCATATACAAAATACATAATATTTTTAGTATCTTTTGTTATAGATGTTCGATTATCTGGTCCATTAAGAATACTGGATAATATACCAATGTTATCAGATAAAAATAAATCATACTTTGTTAAAACTTGTTCTTTCCCACCTATCCCATAAAAATGTTCACTACCATTTGCTACATCTATTCTCAAAGGTAATTCTATCTTATCAAAGTCATACCCTGCTGTTAGAAGAAGGTTTTTTAATTCTGCTAAAAACATTGATTCAACTGTTATTCATACATCTGGAATACCTTTTGATTTTAATAAAAGGGATTCCAATTGAAGTAATACAGGGTAAGTTTTCTTAAATTTTTTATAATATTTTATATAACTTGAAACTGGTTCTGTTTTAATTTTTTCTTTACGATTGTACTCTGGGTGTTGTTCAATAATATTTTCAGTTATAGAGTTTTTAAGGAATAGAAAATTTTCTTTATTAGGATTTGAATATGTAATATTTATAACCATAACTCCGAATTTAATATTAGGATAAATTTCTTTTACCTTACTTGATATTTCTAGCATAATATAGACTCCTTTTTATTTTATGATATAATCTTAGTAAGATTATCTCTAATTTCACAACTTTTATATAAAAATAATAAAAAAGTAGTTGTAGAAGACCCTATTCAAAGAAGGTTAGAGCTTATTAAATGTGCAACAGATAATAGTTACTATATAATTGAAGATGACTATGACGGTGAATTTAGATATGAGGGACAACCAATTAGTTCTCTTTATGAACTTAATCCAAATAAAGTAATTTATATAGGCTCTTTTAGTAAAATATTATCTCCAGCTATTCGTATCGGATTTATGTTACTACCAGACAATATGCTAGAGAATTATAAAGTTTTAAAAATGTACTCTGATGTTCATACAGAAACAATATTTCAGTATGTATTGGCTGAACTTATTAGAAATGGAAGCTTAGAGAAGTATATTTTTAGAATGAAGAAGCTATATAATAGAAAACGTAAACACCTAATTGAAGTATTAAACACTGAGTTTGGAAAAGAATTTAAAATAAAAGGTGAGGCAGCAGGTCTTCATATAGTTGTTCATTTTTATAATGTTAAGTTTACAGAAAGCTTGATTAATAAAGTTTTTGAAGAAAATATAAAAGTTTATCCTATACAACAGTATGCAATTAAAAATACATTAGAATATGACCATTAAATTATACTAAGTTATGCTCATCTTAGTATTGATGAAATTGAAAAAGGTATAAAAATACTCAGTAAAATAGTACATATGAAGCAAGATACATAGATAGAATCTATAGCGATTTATATATAAGACGCAATCGGGTTGAAATTTTAATAATAGTATTATATTAATGATATCTATTATTATTTTTATGTTGGAATACTTAATATTGTGTTGTGGATATTTTGTCACTATTAACTAATTTAAGATAGCCATTTATATTAAGAAAAAAGTTTTTGCATAAGTTATGATACTTAAAAGGAGATGATGAAGTTGAAAACAAATACAGATGTGATTATGGAAATCATTGATTATATACTAAATAAAGAAGAGTAGAAAGATAATTTTACAATCTAATCCATAATATATAGATAATAAAAAATGGGACTGTCGCATAAACAAATTTAATTTGCTCATGAGACAGTCCCATTTTTTTAGAAAAAGAAACTTTTCTTGGAATTATAGGTACATTGGTTAATATTTGTACAAAGATTTATTATAAATACAAACTTTATAATATTAAAATGAAAATAAGATATTAACATGTTTAATCAACCAGCAATAAACCAAAATGATTTTGAATTTCTCCTTTTTTTCGCAAAGTATTTATTTCTAATCCATTTGACCTTACTGTAGCAAATACGTCAATTCCACAAGCTTCCATTGATGGAACCGTTTTGTTAGGAAAATTACAGGTAGTAGGGTTACACTTGGCACACATTGTGCAAGGTCCACTTCCAAAAGCAATTACTTTATAATATCCATCTAAAAATAGTTCTCTTGCAAGTTTGACAGCTAAAGGAGTGACAATACTCATTTCATGACATCTAAATAGAATAGCTTTATCATAACAATCTATTATTGCTTGTGTCTGTTGATAGGTTGGTACATTAGGTGGACAACAATGGCTATGTCCAAATGTATTACAACCAAACTGGCACTTGTAAATTGTCCATGCTGCTGTGAGAATCGTTTTAGGGTTTATTGAAATAGCAATATCAGCTCCATTAGATTTTAATATTTCAAAGTATTTTTTCATAATTTGCCTCCAATAAAAAGTAGTTTAATTTTTTGTACTATGAATGAATAAATTTAACAATTTCTTATGATTATGATAGCTCAAAAGTATCTATTAAACAAATCAAAGTATTAGAATTCTGAATTAAATAAAAATGAACTATGAAGTAAGTATTGTAGATAGAGTTATATACTGTTTTTTTTGTCGTTAAAAATTTCTGAAATTTCAATAACAAATTAAAGAGAAATACCATATATTACTTATGTCTGTAATATATAGAAGACAAAGGAGTTGTACATTATGATTACAATAAGTTTGTGCATGATTGTTAAGAATGAAGAAGAAGTTATAGGCAGATGTTTAGAGTGTGTAAAAGATATAGTAGATGAAATTATAGTCGTAGATACTGGTTCTACAGACTCCACAAAAGAAATAGTCTCAAAATATACAGACATGGTGTATGATTTCGAATGGATAGATGATTTCTCTGCTGCAAGAAATTTTTCATTTTCTAAAGCTTCTAAAGACTATATAATGTGGCTCGATGCAGATGACATGGTTTTAGAAAATGATAGGGAAGAATTATTAAAAGTTAAGGAAAGTTTAGATACTTCCATTGATATTGTTATGGCAAAATATAATGTGTCCTTTGACGAAAACGGTAAACCAACTCTCTCATATTATAGAGAACGATTATTTAAAAGAAGTTCTAATTACAAATGGGTTGACCCTATTCACGAGGTAATACCTCTTGTTGGAGAAATATTTTATTCTAACATTGCAATATCTCATAAAAAACTCCATAGGCAGGAACCTCTAAGAAATCTTAGGATTTTTGAAAAAATGATTTCAGAAGGAAAAGTGTTGGAGCCAAGACATCAATTTTATTATTCAAGAGAACTATACTATAATGCCAGGTATGAAGAAGCAATAGAAGGCTTTACTAAGTTTTTAGATTCCTCAAGAGGATGGCTTGAGGATTGTATTAGTGCTTGCAGAGATTTAGCCACATGTTATTACTTAATCAATGATGAAAAGAGTGCCTTATATTCTTTATTTAGAAGTTTTGAATTTGATGAACCAAGAGCAGAAGTTTGCTGTGATATAGGAAAACATATGTTTGATAGACAAAGGTATAAAGACGCCATTTTTTGGTATAAGGTAGCATTAACAAGAGATAAAAATGATATTAATGGAGGATTTAAGTCGAATGATTGTTATGAATACCTACCATATATACAATTGAGCGTTTGTTATGACAGATTAGGAGAAATAGATAAAGCTATTTATTGTCATGAAAAAGCTAAAGAAATTAAACCTAATGATAGTTCTATTTTGTACAATGAAAATTATTTTAGTAAATTTAAAAATAATTGATAAATCACAATAATACTAATTTTGACATATTATATATAGAGCTTAAAAGCTCAAATATATTAGGAGGTGCTTTTAATAATGAGTAGAAATAAATATTTTGGCCCATTTGATGATAATGATTACGATAATAGCTATGACAAATATGATGATTGCAACAATGGTTGCGATAGTTATAATAGCTGTGATTGTCATCACGGTTGTCCATCATCATGTGTAGGTCCAACGGGACCAATGGGTCCAAGAGGTAGAACAGGCCCAACGGGACCAACAGGCCCAACAGGTCCAGGTGTAGGAGCAACAGGTCCAACAGGCCCAACAGGCCCAACAGGTCCAACGGGACCAACAGGCCCAACAGGAAATACAGGAACAGGAAGTACAGGTCCAACAGGCCCAACAGGTCCAACAGGTCCAACGGGACCAACAGGCTCAACAGGAAATACAGGAACAGGAAGTACAGGTCCAACAGGCCCAACAGGCCCAACGGGACCAACAGGACCAACAGGAAATACAGGAACAGGAAGTACAGGTCCAACAGGCCCAACAGGCCCAACGGGACCAACAGGACCAACAGGAAATACAGGAACAGGAAATACAGGTCCAACTGGCCCAACAGGAGCAACCGGAGCAGATGGAGCAACAGGTCCAACCGGAGCAACCGGAGCAACAGGAGTAGGAATAACAGGAGCAACAGGTTTAATAGGTGCAACAGGAGCAACAGGGACACCTGGAGCAACAGGCCCAACAGGAGCAACAGGAGCAACAGGAGCAGATGGAATAGCAGGTCCAACCGGAGCAACAGGGGCAACAGGATTACCCGGCGTTACAGGCCCAACAGGTCCAACCGGAGCAACAGGAGATACAGGAGCAGATGGAGCAACAGGTCCAACCGGAGCAACCGGAGCAGCCGGATTAATAGGCCCAACCGGAGCGACCGGGGCAACAGGAGTAGGAATAACAGGAGCAACAGGGGCAACCGGAGCAGATGGATTAGTAGGTCCGACAGGAGCAACAGGAGCAGATGGAGTAGCAGGTCCGACAGGAGTAACAGGGGCAACAGGAGCAACAGGAGCAGATGGAGTAGCAGGCCCAACCGGAGCAACAGGGGCAACCGGAGCAGATGGAGTAGCAGGAGCAACCGGAGCGACAGGAGTAACCGGAGCAACAGGCCCAACAGGGGCTAGTGCAGTAATACCTTTTGCATCAGGTACACCATTATCACTTACAACTATAGCTGGTGGATTGGTAGGAACACCAGGATTTGTTGGATTCGGTAGTTCAGCTCCAGGTGTAAGTATAGCTGGTGGAACAATAGATCTTACAAACCCAGCAGGGACATTGACTAACTTTGCATTCTCAGTACCAAGAGATGGAACAATAACATCTATTTCAGCATACTTTAGTACAACAGCAGCACTTTCACTTGTTGGTTCAACAATTACAATTACAGCAACACTTTATGAATCAACTACACCAAATAACTTATTTACAGCTGTTCCAGGAGCAACAGTTACACTAGCTCCACCACTTACAGGAGTATTATCAATTGGTTCAGTTTCTACTGGAATAGTAACAGGATTAAATATACCAGTGACAGCACAAACTAGATTTTTACTAGTATTTACTGCAACAGCTTCAGGTCTTTCATTAGTTAATACTGTAGCAGGATATGCAAGTGCAGGAATCTCAATTAACTAGAATAGATAATTAAAAAAAGGAGGGTGTCTCAAAAACGATTTTTAAAATTATTTCTGAGATTACCTCCTTTAATTTTTTATGTTTAGCTGAATTCAATGCATGTTTCTTCTAATGTTTTTTTATTGAGAGTATTATTTCTAAAAATAGTCATAGGAAAATAAGGTTATGTAATTTAATAAAAAAATTAACTTAAATCGCCTGCTTTGAATAAATATTTTCCTAATCTTTTTTTGTGAAGCTGAAGATTTCTTCAACTTGAATAGAGCGATTCATTCTGATTAAAAAATACTAATTTTAGTCATAAACTTATACTTTGCAAGGATAACCATTCTTACTTATTCTATATTTTAATATACATTGGTTTCAGCTTCCTCACATTAGAACAAGTGTATATATCAGATTTTGAATCATAATCCATACTTTATAATCACTTTAAACATCAATTTGAATATTAGAAGCAGGCTTTAATTGTCCGTTTTTCATAGGATTTTATTTAAAATGCATAAAAGTTGCATCAACATCAGTTTTTCTTTTTTTCTATGTACAAAAGTAATATTATTTGATTCAGATAAAGAGTCTCTTGTTTGTTCCATAGAATTTATTGATATTATATCTTGAGTGAGTTTTTATCATAAAATAGTATTAATTAAATTTTTAATTTTAGAGTGAAGTTTCAACTAATTGTGTAAAGTAATCTTACTGAATCATCTTAGGGTATAATTGTTTCTATGTCAAGCACTACTTGATTATAAACCTTATATTTGCTATAACTACAGTGTGATTTTTTGTTTGTAATAAATTTATATAAAATGTGTTATGATATTAATAATTAATAGAATAGCAAAATATTAAGATAATGGAGAATATACAAATGTATAGAATTTTATTAGTAGAAGATGATATTGATTTGTCAAAAGAAATTGCTTTGGCACTTGAGAGATGGGGGTTTAAAGTAGAATTAATTGATGACTTTGAGGTAGTTTTAGATGAATTTATAGATAAAAAACCAGACGTAGTACTTTTGGATGTCAATTTACCATTATATAATGGTTTTTATTGGTGCGAAAAAATAAGAACTATTTCAAATGTACCAATAATATTTTTATCATCAAGGGATTCTGATATGGATTTAATAATGGGCATAAATAATGGAGCAGATGATTATATTACCAAACCATTCTCTATAGATATATTGGTTACCAAAATAAACGGTATAATAAGGAGAGTTTACAATTATAGTGACTCTAATAGTGTTATGTATTGTGAAGATTTGATGTTCGATGTAGGAAAAGGAATCATAAAGCATAAGTATAAGGATAAAAGTATAGAATTGACTAAAAATGAAATAAAAATTTTAACATTATTATTGAAAAATAAGAACAGGGTTGTATCAAGGGAGAATCTTATGATGACTCTATGGGATAATGATGAGTTTGTGACAGACAATGCACTTACTGTAAATATGAATAGATTGAGAAGTAAAATTAAAGAGTTAGGTTTTGATGATTTTATAAAAACTAAGAAGGGAATAGGATATATAATACAATGATAGTAAAATATTTAAAAAGCAGATTCAAATATATTGTACTTTTTTTTATTATCATTAGTATAATAAACATTTACTTACTTGCCATAGATATATTTAGAGATAAATATGAAGAGCTAATGTACTTAGATTTTTTAGTACTATTTATAATAGTAGTATTTTTTGTTATGGACTATATAAACTTTAGAAATATTTATAAAAATTTATATAATTGTCTAGAAAATAGTGATGAAATAGATAGTCATTTAATTGATGGACAATCTTTTGAAGAAATTTTAATAAGAGCTATTATAGAGAATTTAAAAACAAAAAGTAATAATGATATAGAAATTTATAGACAATCATTAAAAGAATTAGACGAGTATATAGCTAAGTGGGTTCATGAAATAAAAATTCCAATATCTTCTTTGAGTATAATTACAGATAGGTTAAGCAGTATAGAAGATAGTATAGATATTAAGAATCAGGTTGCCAAAATAAATTTTTTAGTAAATTCTATCTTATACAGTAGTAGAAGTAATACTATGTTTGAAGATGTATTTATAAACAAATTTAATTTAGAAAAATTGATAAAAATGTCTATAAAAAATAACTCATTTTTACTTATAAAAAATAATATTGAGGTTAGTTTAAATAAATTAGACTATGACGTTTATACAGATTCTAAATGTATGTCATATATTTTAGACCAAATTATTAATAATGCTATAAAATATTCAAAGGAAATTGGTAAAATTGAATTTGATTCAAAAAAGTTAGAAAATGGAGTAGTATTATCTATAAAGGATTTTGGTATAGGTATAAATGAAGAAGATATAGCTAGAGTTTTTGACAAAGGCTTTACAGGAACCAATGGAAGAAATCAGTTGTATAAGTCTACTGGAATGGGGCTATATTTTGTAAAAAAAATGATAGACAATTTAGGTCATGATATTGAGGTATGCTCAGAAAATGGGATATACACAATTTTTAATATTTATTTTTATGATATATCAGATTATTTGAATTTGGATAATTAGCTTATTAGAAAGCTTATAAGAAGAGGCTGTCTCAAATATAGAGATAAGTTTCTTTTTTATTATTGAAATGATAAAAATATATTTAAACTTGTATCTGCTATTAATATTGAATTAATTATATATATTATTTTAAATAAAACATAGGTTGAAGTTCTATAGATACCGGACTATTATCTTCATTAGTTTCCATTATATCAGTCATATAAGCCCACCACTTTTTACAGATTGCTGTTTCTACACTTTTATCCCAAAGTTTCGCATCTTTAAGTTCTATATATCCATATAAATAATTAGTTTCTTCATCTAAAAATATAGAATAATTACTACCTCCATATTTATGAATCATGTCTATCATTTCAGGCCATAATTCATCATGATGCTTTTTATATTCATTTTCAAATCCTTTAAAAAGTTTCATCTTAAAGCACTTACGCGTATTATTCATATAAAACTCCTCCTAAAATTTGAGTATTTACTTACAAGTGTATTTTAGATTAAAAAAAAGTGTTTTTTAATAACAGAATGTAATAAGATTACTATCAAAAACTAATATTATACAATTAAATGAAGAATATTTATAATATAATTAAAATATAATAAAGTTTGTCATAATATTAGGAGGTCATATATGAAGGATGAGACACTAGAATACATACTTAAACAAAAAACAACAACAGAAAGTTACATACTAGAATCTATTGGCACCAATAACTCAAAAAAATTAGATAATAAAAAAATAATGTCTATACTGCACACTATTTTGTGTTGGGAAGAAATAGATGAGACTATAATACTAGTAGATAAAAATATATTTTCTCCAGATGAAGATATTATGATATCCAAACATCATAGATTTGTAGATATACCTAGACATAAGCATAATTTTATAGAATTAGTTTATGTGTATAGTGGCTCATATACTCAAATTGTGAGTAGAGAAAAATTGTATTAAATAAAGATAAGATTTCAAAAATATTGATATATATAGAAGAAAATTATAAAAAAATAACATTAGGAGAAGTTGCTGAAGAATTTCATTTCCATCCAAATTATTTAAGTACTTTAATAAAAAAAACAACTGGTAAATCATTCAAGAATATTATTCATGAACAAAGAATTAAAAAAGCAGTAACATTATTAAAAAATACAGATATGAACATAGAAGATATATCTATTGAAGTTGGATATAATAATCAGACTTTTTTTTATAAAAAATTTAAGGAATTATATGGAATGACTCCACAAATATACCGTATAAAATCAAATCTTTTATTGAGGGAGGTAAGTTGTGAAAAGATATATTCATAATATGTTAAGCGAAATAACAGAAGAAGAAAAGAATATACTAGAAGGTAATTATAGAATAGATAAAAGCATTTATACTGACAATTCTCAATTTATAATAGATAGCAATAAACTATTGAATATAGGGGAATTGATACATATAAGAAAACACACAAGATTTATACAGTTTCCAAAACATAAACATAATTATATAGAATTTAATTATGTTTATAAAGGAAAATTAGTACAAACTATAGATGAATATAGAATTAATTTAAAACAAGGAGAGTTAATATTTTTAAATCAACATGTTATTCATGAAATAGAAGCTAGTGATGAAGAAGATATAATAATTAATTTCATTATAAAACCAGAATTTTTTAATTATATTATATCATTGTTAGAAAATGATAACAGTATAGTGAACTTTCTAATGACTACACTATATACTAATTACGACATGGGAGAGTACTTATACTTTAAAGTATCTGATAAAAAAGAGATTCAGGATATAATAGAAAACATTGTAATAGAATTGTATGAACCAAGTGTGATTAGTAAAGTAAAAATTAAATTGTTAGTAGGATTACTATTGGTAGAATTGGTTAAAAATTCTGAAGATGTAGAAAATCATGCAGTAGATAATTATGAGAAAATGATAATTATAGAAGTACTAAAATATGTTGATAGAGATTATAAAAAAGGTAGTTTAACTGAAGTTGCAAGCAATCTGAAGCAAAGTGACTATAAGATAAGTAAATTAGTAAAAAAACATCTTGGTTATACTTTTAAGGATTTAGTACAAGAAAAAAGATTAAGTAAAGCATGTGAATTACTCTTGTCTACCAATTTATCAATAGCTGAAATTATAGAGAGTGTAGGTTATGAAAATTTAACTTATTTTTATAAGATATTTAAGAATAGGTATGGATTTACACCAAAAGAGTACAAAGAAAATATAAAAAATAGCCAATAATGAAAAAAGAATCTATTTTATAGATTCTTTTTTCATTATTGGAACTACTGATATTAATAGCTTTTAAGAGAATATATCTGAATAAGTTATTATTAATAATAAGATTATATTGCAAATTAGGTCAATAAATAGAACAAATTTAGATATTAAATACATATACTAACCTCTTGTATAATTCAATTAATAAATAAAGTTAAGGAGGAGAAGTCTTGAGATACTATTTAGCAATCGACATAGGGGCATCTAGTGGAAGACATATTATCTCTTGTATAAATAAAGGAAAATTAGAAATAGAAGAAGTCTATAGGTTTGAAAATAATCTAATTGAAAAAGATGGATATTTTTGTTGGGATATATCGAGATTATTTTTTGAAATAAAAAATGGAATAAAAAAATGTATAGAAATAGATAAAATTCCAGTAAGTATGGCTATAGATACATGGGCTGTAGATTTTGTTTTGCTTGATGAAAAAGATACTGTAGTAGGAAATTGTGTATCATACAGAGATAAAAGAACTGATGGAATGATGGAAGAAGTCTTTAAAATAGTTGATAAAAATGAACTATATCTAAAAACAGGAATACAATTTCAAAAGTTCAATAGTATATATCAATTGTTAGCAATAAAAAAACAACAACCTGAATTATTAAAAAGGGCAAAAAGTTTTCTAATGATTCCTGACTATTTTAACTTTTTATTAACTGGAAAAAAAGTTGCAGAATATACGAATGCTACAACTACACAATTAGTAAATGCCACAACCAATAATTGGGATGAAGAAATAATAACTAGACTTGGGTTTGATAAGAAATTATTTAGTAAAATAACCCCCCCAAAAACAATACTAGGTAGTTTAAAGAAAGAATTAGTAGAAGAGTTAGGATATGATTTAGAAGTTATTTTGCCAGCTACTCATGACACAGGGTCAGCTTTTATAGCCATTCCAGCAAAAGATAGAAGTATTTTACTGAGTTCAGGAACATGGTCTTTATTAGGAGTGGAGTTAGAAAAACCAGAGTGTAAATTAGAAGCTTTAAAATATAATTTTACCAATGAAGGTGGCTATGAATATAGATATAGATTTTTAAAAAATATAATGGGGCTATGGATGATACAAGAAGCTAGAAGGTGTTATAAGAATAAGCACTCTTTTGAAGAATTAGTAGAATATGCAAGACTATCTAAAGGATTTAAATCTGTAGTAGATGTAAATGATGATAGATTTTTAAAACCTGAAAATATGGTACAAGAAATAAAAAAATATTGTATAGAAACTAATCAAACAGAGCCACAAACAGTTGGAGAGGTAGCATATTGTATTTTTAATAGTCTGGCAAAAAGTTATAACAAGTCTATAAATGAAATAGAAGAAATCACAGGTGAAAAATTAGAAACTGTAAGTGTATTTGGTGGAGGATGTCAAAACGAGTTATTAAATGAACTTATATCGAAAGGAAGTGGAAAAAAAGTATTAGCAGGACCTGTTGAAGCTACAGCATTAGGAAATATAGTGTGTCAGCTAATTGCTAAGAATGAGTTAAAAAATTTAGAACAGGCTAGAGATATAATAGGAAATTCATTTGATATAATTCAATATAATTAATCTGTAAAAGGAGATAAATAATGGAATTAAAGCAAAAGTATGAAATAGCTAAAAAAGAATATGAAAAATGGGGAATAAATGTAGATGAAGTATTAAGAGATTTGTCAAAGGTCAAAATATCTATTCATTGTTGGCAAGGTGATGATGTAACAGGGTTTGAAGCAAATCAACAAAAATTATCAGGAGGAATTGCATCTACAGGAAATTATATTGGAAAAGCTAGAAATCCTCAGGAACTAAGACAAGATTTAGATAAGGCACTAAGCTTAATACCAGGAAAACATAAGGTTAATTTACATGCTATATATGCAGAAACTAGTGGAAGTTTTGTAGATAGAGATGAATTAAAACCAGAGCATTTTGAAAATTGGGTAAAATGGGCTAAAGAAAGGGGTTTGGGATTAGATTTTAATCCAACAATATTCTCCCACCCAAAATCAAGTGATGGATTAACTTTATCACATCCTGATATAGAAATACGTGAATTTTGGATAAATCATTGTATAGCTTCTAGAAAAATAGGAGAATACTTTGGAAAAGAACTTGGTCAAACTTGTTTAACAAATATATGGATACCAGATGGATATAAAGATATACCAAGTGATAGATTAGGACCAAGAAGGCGTCTAAAAGAATCTTTAGAAGAAATATTAAAGGTTGAGATAAACAGAGAATATAACTTAGATTGTGTTGAATCAAAAGTATTTGGATTAGGTGTAGAATCTTACACGGTTGGCTCAAATGAGTTTTACTTAAACTTTGCTAGTAAGAACAATATAATTTCATTATTAGATACAGGACACTATCATCCAACAGAGCTTGTTTCAGATAAGTTATCATCAATGCTATTATTTTCTGACAAAGTTGCGCTTCATGTAAGTCGTCCAGTACGTTGGGATAGTGACCATGTAGTTATATTAGATGATGAATTAAAGGAAATAGCCAAAGAAATAGTAAGAAATGATGCCTTAGATAAAGTAATAATAGGTTTAGATTTCTTTGATGCAAGTATAAATCGTATAGCAGCGTGGGTAATTGGAACTAGAAACATGATAAAAGCATTACTATCAGCTATGTTAATGCCTCATGAAGAATTAAGACGATTACAAGATGAAGGGAATTTTACAGAGAGATTAGCTATAATGGAAGAGTTTAAAACATATCCTATGGGAGATATATGGAACTATTATTGTAAAATTAATAATGTTGCTGTTAAAGAAAATTGGATAGAAGTAGTAAAAGAATATGAATTAACAGAATTATTAAATAGAAAGTAGGTAGGGGATATGTCTATAATGGAAGTGAATTTTATTAAGGATTTTATGAAAATAACTCATGATGCTTGGTTAAAGGGATGGCATGAGCGTAATGGTGGGAATATAACATATAGATTAACCTCTGAAGAAGTATCTGAAGTCAAGGAATTTATAAAAGAAGAAGTAGAATATATTCCAATTGGTGTAACAGTAAAAAATTTAGCTGATGAATACTTTTTAGTTACAGGAAGTGGTAAGTTTATGAGAAATATTTCTATAGATATTGTTCAAAATGTAGGGATTGTTAAAATAGATGAAAAAGGTGAAAATTATGCAATAGTTTGGGGCTTAGATAAGGCTAAACCAACAAGTGAATTTCCATCTCACTTAATGAGTCATTCTATAAAAAAAGAAAAAACTAATGGATTACATAGAGTAATAATGCATTCTCATACCACTAATCTTATAGCATTAACTTTTATACTACCGCTCAAAGGGGAAGTATTTACAAGAGAATTATGGGAGATGGCTACAGAATGTCCAGTAGTATTTCCAGAAGGAATTGGAATAGTACCATGGATGGTGCCAGGTGGAATAGATATAGCAAAAGCTACACAAAAACTAATGGAAAAGCATAATATAGTAATTTGGGCTCATCATGGAACCTTCTGCTCTGGAGAAACTTTAGACTTAACATTTGGTCTTATGGATACAGTAGAAAAATCAGCTGAGATATTGGTAAAAGTAATATCTATGGGTGGAAAAAAACAAACAATAACAGCAGACAATTTCAGAGATTTAGCAAAAGATTTTAAAATTTCAATATCAGAAGATTATCTGTACTAAATAAAATGGGGCTGTCTCAAAATTGAGGCAGCCTTATATGTTTGCAAAAAATAAAAAACAGGTACTTAAGAACCCATAATTTATGTAATAATTGAATTGTGAAAACAAAAAATTACACTATAATTATAGCAAATAGAAGGTCTATAAGTAAAGTTTGACATAGAAGCAATTATATCAGAGGATGATTCTGTTTAGCGTTATAGCGTATGGATATACGCAATGTATTTATTCATTTATAATACCAGTAGATTCTATGGAACAAATAGGATACTATTTGCTTAAAAAGATAACATTACTTTTGTACATGGAAAAGGAAAAATAGAAACCTATTTACAACATGATTTAGAAATTTTGGAAAGTTATATTGATAGACAAAATAAATATAAATTAGTTGATAGGCAGAATATAGAGTACTATTATATAATATAAAATAATAACATTAAATTGGAAATACAGAATTATATAGGGGGGATATTGTGAAAAATAAGATTGAAACATTAATGAACAACTTTGTAAAAGATTATTATAAATCAAACAATATAACTACAAAATGGCAAGAACTTTTATTTGCTTATGCATCTGCCGAAGATGATATGTTTCAGAAGTTAAAAAGTGCTGTAGGAACATCTCATGCTATGCCGAAAGATTTTTTGAAAGATGTCAAAACTGTAATTACATATTTTATACCTTTTGATGAAAGTATAAATAATAGCAATATTGGAGGATTTGAATGTTCTGAAATATGGGCAAGAGCATACATAGAAACTAATATATTGATTTCAAATTTAAATAGTTTTTTATGTGGAGAACTAGAGAAGCTAGGATTTAATTCATATGCTATTCCTGGGTCATATAATTTTGATAGTGAAAGATTGGTCAGCGATTGGTCACAAAGACATGTAGCATTCATAGCAGGTCTTGGAACTTTTGGCTTAAATAATATGCTTATTACAGAAAAAGGGTGTTGTGGAAGAGTAGGAAGCATAATCACAAGTTTAGAATTAAAACCAACTAAAAGACCAAAAAATGAATACTGCTTGTATAAACATAATAATACCTGCAAAAAATGTGTTGGTAAATGTGTAAAAGAGGCTTTAAAAGAAGACGGATTTGATAGAGATAAGTGTTATGAAATGTGCATGATAAATGAAAAAAAATATGCTCATATAGGTGGATGTGACATTTGTGGAAAGTGTATAGTTGGAGTTCCTTGTTCAGTAATAAACCCATTAAAATAACGGGTTTATGCTGATTAATAACTTTAAATATAATTTATAATGAAAAAACTTTAGTTACTAAAATAAAGATAATATGAATGTTAAATAAAGTAAATATAAACACTAGATAAAGAATTTATGTTAATTGACAACTATTTATACTGCTGATAGAATTATATGTATCCTGTAACATACAAGGAGGGTTGAGACTTTATGTTTGATTTAATCTTTATTTTTGCATAGCAAGGGCTATTGCAACTACAAAATTTAATATATAAATAGCCCTTTGTTATTCCTAATGAAAAATTACTATTTAATAGGAGAACAAAATGAGCTATAAAAAAGCAATACATATATTACCAGGAGAATTACTTGAATTGATACAAGAATATGTAGATGGAGAATGTATCTATATTCCTAGAAAATCAAATAATAAAAAAGAATGGGGAAGCAGTACATCTACTCGTGAGGATTTAGCAATTAGAAATATGCAGATTTATGAAGATTACCAAATTGGGTACGATTTACAATATTTATCAGAAAAATATTATTTATCTTTGAAAAGCATTCAAAGAATTGTATTACAAGAAAAAAGAAAAGATAGTTAAAAATGAGCCAGTATAATTATGCTGGCTTATTTTCTTTTATTAAGAGTGTTTGAGGTATAGTTTATTATAAATGGATGTTATAATTTAAATAATTTCAATAACTTATACAGTAAGATAATAAATCTAATTGTGAAGTGCATATTAAGAATCAAGAACTTTTTATATGCGTGAAATTAAAATTTATTAAAAACTTAGGAGGGTCTGTTTTGAAAAAAATACTTGATTATATTCCACCTTTTCATAACTTTCTATTAGTTTAGTAACTTTATAGAAAGGAAATTGTATTATGCAAAAAATTATCTGGGAGGTGGAATATATCTCCCAGCTACCAGTAATTAGGTATTGTAAAAAATGCGGAAAAAAGACTGAATATGTTTGTTCAGGTTTATTTAGAGTTAATGCTCAACATAAGTATTTGGATATATGGTTGATATATAAGTGTTCAAAATGTGATACAACATGGAATTCAACTATATATTCTCGTATAAATCCAAAAAACTTAAATCCAGAAATACTAGAACAATTCCATACAAATGATGAGAATCTTGTTAAGCAATATGCTATGAATGTGGAACTTTTACATAGAAATGGAGCAGAAGCTGGTATTCCAAAATATAAAATAGTAGGTCAAGAAATTAATATTAATGACCTTACACAACTTCGTATTGTAAGTAAGTATCCATCTCAATTAAAGGTGTCAATATTATTACGTGAAAAACTAGGTTTATCTAGGAAAGCATTTGATGAAATGTTAGATTTTGGGGCTATTAAAAGTATATCTGGAGTTGATTTAAAGAAAAGTAAATTAAATTATGAAATTGTATTAGAGGTAGGCAAGGAGAAGCAAACGTCTTCAAATTGATTATGCAAAATTCTATGAAGCAGGAACCCTGTGACTTTAGTCATGGGAGGTTTAGTAGAGTAACTAACTTAATATATTTTCTAGAACACCATTTTTAAAGAAAATAGTGGCTATAAAAAATGAAAAGCCACTATTTTTGTATATAACTATTATTTTTCTAGTTTTTTAATATTTCATAATAGTGTGTTGTAGCTACTTCACTTGGCTTACCTTTTTTACAAAAAGATAGTTTATATAGTTTAAATGCCCATCTTCTCGCCATGTACTAAATATCAATTCAGCACATACTTGAAGCAAAGTATCTTTAGGGTTCATACCTAATTCTAACAGATAAAGGATACTATTATAATTTATTTATTTTATTCAAAATTGCATCTATAGCTGTATCAGGAACAACTGCTAAATCTTCAGCATTAAAGTAATAAACTATGTTAGAATCAAATAATATATTTGAATTTGGGGGGAATTCGTCATCTCCAAACCAAAGTATAAATATCATAGATGTATTACCCATATATGTAAACTTATAGGCTAAATCTCCCATATCTACTTTTTCAGCTCCCATATTTTCCATAACTAACTTATACTTGTCTATTTGTGATATAAAAACTTCTGAAAGTCTAGACAGAGTTCTGTTTAAAAAGTTTGGATAGTAAACATTGCCTCCTGGTATTTCCTTAAAAGTCACATACTTATTAGTTCTAGGGATACCTTTAGCATTGATTAAGTATCTAATTATCAAAATTTTAAGTTCAAAGTTTCTACAGATACTACCATTATCATTCCAAACTTCTCCACTTGGATAATCTATGATATATTGTCTATCAAAAAAATTGAGTGTAAATTTGCTTAAATAACTGTTGAAAAATATATTACTTAAATTACTAATTGTATGAGGGTCTAATTCCTTAAATTTTTCTCGAGCATAGTCAAATGGAACAGTATAATTACTTTTTGTTAACTTTTTGTCCATAATTTTTCCTCCAATTTAAATAATTAAAGATGTGTTCATAATAAGTTCTCTTATTATTGATTTTATTACATATTTAGAATATTACAATAATAAGTTATTAAATAAATTTTGATATTTAAGTAAACATATATAAAATAAATACAAAGTGTTTGAAATGAGAAGTTTTTGTATCTAAAATATTTTATTTGTAAAATATTAAGTAGTTATTATAAACTGTAATATGGGAGTATGATAGTAGATGTAAATTTGCAAATATATTATTAAAGGTATGAATTAAAATGTTATTAAACATATAGATGGAGGAGTTAGTGTGTCTAAGATATTAGTAATAGATGATGAGCTAGATATGTTAAAGCTGATGAAAAATGTATTAAAGAAAGATGGTTACGAAGTAAATTAAAACAATATGATATTTATACAATAGAAACAGTATGGGGGATAGGGTACAAATGGGTGTAGTAAATATAAGTATTTTTTAGTGAAAATATTATATATGTCTACAAAATGTTTGTAAAATATTAATCTATATATTAAAATTTAATTTATAAATTAATATTTTTTGTAAATGACAAAATTGTAAGGTATTTTGTTATAAAATATTAAGATTCGTAGTGTATACTAATAATATAGTATTTAGTATAAATCTTGAGCAAAGGAAGGTTATCTCTGATGGATAAACTAAAGAATATTAGAAAGAGTTTACTGCAGTATACATTTTTAGTTTTGTTAATAGGTATAACAATTTACCTAGTATTTAAAACATTGGATATTAAAATGCTATCAAATGTTATAGTTATGGTAGATAAGAAGTTTTTATTCATAGGTGCTTTGGCAATAATGTGTCATATAATGCTTGAAGGAGTAGTAATGAAGATAATTATAGAAAGCACTCACAAAGTTAATATTAGATTTATTGGTTTTAAGCTAGCCATTATGGGATTTTATTATAATTTAATAACTCCTTTTGCTTCAGGAAGCCAACCAGTACAGATATATGTACTTAAAAAATGTAAAATGCCACTTAGTAAAGCAAGTGCAGTTGTTACTAATAAGTCTATTATTTTTCAAATAGTAGTTACTTTTTATTGCACAATACTTGTGTTAATGAATTTTGCCATGTTAGAAAAACAGATGAAAGTGATTATGCCTTTTGTGTTTTTAGGGATAGCTATCAATTCGTTTGTTTTAATTATGATAATATTAGTTATTTTAAATCCTCAAAAAATAAAATATTTTACGAAAATTTCTATAAAGTATTTATCAAAATTTAAATTTTTAAAATTTTTAGATAATAAGGTTGAATCTATAGAAACTTTTATAGATGATTATAGTAAAGCAATAAGTTTTTTTGCTAAGAATAAAAAAGTACTAATATCAACCATAATAGTGACTTTTATTCAATTAACTGCTTATTTTAGTGTTTCATTTTGGATATATAAAGCATTTAATCTACAAGGTTATAGTTATATATATATATTAACATTACAAGCATTTTTATATATGGCAATATCTCCAATACCAACACCTGGAAATGTAGGAGCCAATGAATTGGCGTTTTTCACTATATTCAAATCAGTATTCCCTCAACCTTTGATGGGATATGCAGTATTTTTATATGGTGGATTTATGTACTATTTGATTCTGATTGGAAGTGGAATATTTACTGTAATTACTCATTATAGAATGAAAAATAGAATTGGCAGAAATATTGTTTTAAGTGAAAATTAAATAAGTTTAAAGAAACATATATTAAGTATATTAAAAAATATGTCATAAGAACTAGAATATTTTAATTAAATGGTTGAAATATAAAGATTATTATGACATATTTTTTTTAAAACTTAAAAGGAATTGTGAGAAATTTGTTGAATTTAATAAATAGTATTGCAAAATATTTATGATTTTACATATTATAAAAACACTCATTATCTTTAAGATAAATTTTACTTATCAGGGGATAAATTTAAGGGGGGAAATGTATGGAGAAAAAAATTTTAACAGTTTGTCCATACTGTGGAGCTGGATGCCAATTATATCTAGTCGTAAAAGATAATAAGATATTAAGAGCTGAACCAGCTAATGGTAGAACAAATCAAGAAAGTTTGTGTTTAAAAGGTCGTTATGGATGGGATTTTCTAAATGACCCTAAAATTTTAACACCTAGGCTAAAAAAGCCAATGATAAGAAAAGAAGGTGTACTAGAAGAGGTTGAATGGGATGAGGCTATAAGTTACACAGCTTCAAGGTTAAATGAAATTAAAGAAAAATATGGTCCTGATTCTATTATGGGAACAGGTTCTGCAAGAGGACCTGGTAATGAAGCAAACTATATAATGCAAAAATTTATGAGAGCTACAATAGGAACTAATAATGTTGACCATTGTGCTCGTGTCTGACATGCGCCATCTGTAGCCGGTCTGGCTTACTCATTAGGTAGTGGTGCAATGTCTAATTCTATACCAGAGATAGAAAATGCAGATGTTTTATTTATATTTGGATATAATGGAGCAGATTCACATCCAATAGTGGCAAATAGAATAGTGAAAGCTAAAAAAAATGGTGCTAAATTAATTGTTACTGACCCGAGAGTAACTGAATCTGCAAGAATTGCTGATATACATCTACCTATAAAAGGTGGAACAAACATGGTTTTAGTAAATGCTTTTGGAAATGTCTTAATAGAAGAAGGTCTTTACAATAAAGAATTTGTTCAAAATCATACACAAGGATTTGATGAGTATAAAGAAATTGTTAAACCCTATACAGCTAAATATGCTGAAAAGATTACAGGAATTCCAGAAGAGCTTATAAGAAAAGCCATGAGGGAATATGCAAAAGGTAAAAAAGCTATGATACTTTACGGAATGGGTGTATGTCAATTTAGTCAAGCTGTTGATGTAGTTAAGGGGCTTGCATCAATTGCTCTACTTACAGGTAATTTTGGTAGAGAAAGCGTTGGAATAGGTCCTGTACGTGGACAAAATAATGTTCAAGGAGCTTGTGATATGGGAGCTCTTCCTAATGTATATCCTGGCTATCAAAATGTAACTGATGATAAGGTAAGAGAAAAGTTTGAAAAAGCTTGGGGGGTAAAACTATCTCCTAATAATGGTTATAGTTTAACTCAAGTTCCAAATTTAGTACTAAAAGATAAAAAGCTTAAAGCTTATTATATATTTGGAGAAGACCCAGTGCAAAGTGACCCAGATGCATCAGAAGTTAGAGAAACTTTGGATGAATTGGAGTTTGTCATTGTTCAAGATATATTTATGAATAAGACAGCACTTCACGCTGATGTTATACTTCCAGCTACTTCTTGGGGAGAACATGAGGGAGTATATACATGTGCAGATAGAGGATTCCAGTTGATGAGAAAGGCTATAGAGCCACAAGGAGATGTAAAACCAGACTGGCAAATTATAAGCGAAATTTCTACAGCAATGGGGTACCCTATGAATTATAAAAATACTAAGGAAATATGGGATGAACTTAGACAATTATGTCCAAATTTCTTAGGTGCTACTTATGAAAAGATAGAAGCTCAAGGGTGTGTTCAATGGCCTTGTAAGAGCGAAAGTATGGAAGATAAAGGAACTATGTATCTATATGAAGGTCAAAAGTTTTCTACTCCTAATGGTAAAGGTAATTTGTTCGCTACTGAATGGAGACCTCCTATGGAAGTTGAAGATGATGAATATCCATTTAGCTTATGTACTGTAAGAGAAGTTGGACACTATTCAGTAAGAACAATGACTGGTAATTGTAGAACGCTTAGTTCATTAGAAGATGAGCCAGGGCGTGTTCAAATAAATTCTAATGATGCTGAAAAATTAGGAATTGAAGATGACGAATTAGTTAGAATTAGTTCAAGAAGAGGAAGTGTAATAACAAGAGCAACAGTTACTGATAGAGTTAAGGAAGGTGCAACCTATATGACTTATCAGTGGTGGGTTGGAGCCTGTAATGAACTTACAATAGCAAACTTGGATCCTATATCTAAAACGCCAGAGTATAAATATTGTGCTGTTAAACTTGAAAAACTTGAAGACCAAGAATTAGCAGAGAAATGTGTAAGTGAAGAGTATCAAAGTCTGAAAGATAAAATGACAGCTACAAATATTTAGTGGCTTATTAGGTTAAGAATTTATAAAAAGCAGAAAGGCTAATATTTTATGAACAATATATACTCAAAAACTAAATTACAAGAAAATAGTAAGGATAAAGTTTTTGAAAACGGTTATAGTCTAGTGGATTACAAATATTTAAATTCTTTTAATGTAGAAGTAAGTAAAATAAATGAACATGAAGTATCAACAGAGAATGAAGAAATAATAGCAGAATATCCACTTAGTTTTATTTTAAATGATAAATATGTAAACACGTTTTTATGTACACCATATAATTTGAACGAACTTATAGTAGGTTTTTTGAAGACAAAAGGATATATAGAAAACAAAAAAAGCTTATTAAATATTGAGATAAATGAGAGTGAACGTTTTGCGAAAGTAACTATTCAAGAGAAACAAAAAAATAAAGATGAGCAAATTATATTTTTAAATTCACTAGACTATATAAAATGTACTCCTGTAGAGAGTAATATAAAAATAAATTATGATACGATTTACAGTATAATGGATAGAAATTTAAATTCATCCGAATTATTTAAAAATACAGGTGGGGTACATAGTGTCTCCGTATTTAATTTTGATAAAAATATAGTGACTTGTGAAGATGTAGCAAGACATAATGCAATGGATAAGGCTATTGGATTTTGTGTTTTAAATGAGATAACATTGAAAGACAAAATTGTAGCCGTAAGTGGAAGAATATCATTGGAGATGATATTAAAAGCAGCTATGACTCAAATTCCTATAGTAGTATCAAAATCAGCACCAACTAATTTATCAATAGAGCTTTCTAAAAAATTAAATATAACCCTTATTGGATTTGTAAGAGGAAGACGGATGAATATTTATGCAAATCCACAGAGAGTTATTAAAAAGTGAGAATGAGTATATGTCTACTAAAAAAGAAGAGCAAAAATATTCAAAGTGTGAAATCTGTGGAGTATTAATTAATGATACTGATAAGGTGTATAATAATACATACAATTTGTGTAAAAAATGTAAGCGAAACATAAGTACTGAGAAAATATTAAAATATATAAATGTATATGATGAAAGTAACTAGAGAGTTAGAAATATATAAATTGAAAGGTGGGATAATATGAAAAATAAAATAGGCTCTTTTGTAATAGCGGACCCAAACAAATGTACGGGATGTAGAGCTTGTGAAGTAGCTTGTTTTACAATGCATAATCAGCATAATAATGTGGGTTATACAGTTGGAACAGTTGATATACCTGTTATACCTAGGCTTTATTTAGTAAAAGGTGACAATTTCTGTATGCCAATACAGTGTAGACATTGTGAAGATGCTCCTTGTTTAAACTCATGTCCACAAAAAGCTATAGTTAAAGAAAATAATATTATGTCTGTAAATGAAGAAAAGTGTATAGGATGTAAAACTTGTCTGCTAGCATGTCCTTTTGGAGCTATAGACTTACTTCCACAATATGAAGATGGTAAAGAAGTAGAACAAGTAATTTTAGATGAAAATAAGAAGATAGCTTATAAATGTGACTTATGTAAAGATAATGAAAAAATAGCTTGTATAAGTGCATGTCCTCATGAAGCATTAAAACTTGTTACTCCAATAGATGACAAAAAAGCTAAGAATAGACAAGCTGCACTTAGCTTATTGTTAACAAATAAATAAAGGATACAGGGGTAGGTGACGTTTATGATAATAAATATAGATAAAGATTTATGTACTGGATGTAGAGAATGTTCAAAAGTCTGTCCAGTAAATGCTATTGAAGGTGAAGAGGGAAAGCCACAAGAAATAAATTTAGATAGATGTGTTATGTGCGGTCAATGTGTTCAAACTTGTAAATCTTATGCGTCAGTTATAGATGAAGGATTTGAGTTTTTACAAGAAAAAAAACAAGAAAGAGAGATACCAGAGTCTATAAATGAGCCTATATTTGCAGCATACAATGTATGTGATGTAGATAGGGTGAAAAAAGCTTTAAGTGACCCAAACGTATTTACTATGGTTCAATGTGCACCAGCAGTTAGAGTTGCCTTAGGAGAAGATTTTGGATATTATTTAGGATACCTAGGTGCTGGTAAAATGGCAGCAGCACTTAGAGCTTTAAATTTTGATAGAGTCTATGATACTAATTTTGCGGCAGATTTGACTATCATGGAAGAAGGCAGTGAGTTAATTAAGAGAGTAACAGAAGGTGGAACTCTTCCAATGTTTACATCTTGTTGTCCAGCATGGGTAAAGTTTATGGAAAAAAATTATCCTAAATTAACTAATCATCTCTCTTCTTGTAAATCACCTCAACAAATGGGTGGTGCAATATTTAAAACTTATGGTGCAGAAATAAATAATGTAGATGCTTCAAAGATATTTAGTGTTTCTATAATGCCATGTACATGTAAAAAATATGAATGTGATAGAGAAGAAATGGATTCTAGTGGATATAGAGATGTAGATGTAGTGCTAACTACTAGAGAATTAGCTTATCTAATAAAAGATATGGGAATTGATTTTAAAAACTTAAGAGAAGAAAAATTTGATTCCCCTTTAGGTAGTTATAGTGGAGCTGGAACTATCTTTGGTGTTACTGGTGGAGTTATGGAAGCTGCTATAAGAACAGGTTATGAGCTTATAACTGGAGAAAGTATTCCTGATGTAGAGGTAAAACAAGTAAGAGGAGAACATGGTTTTAGAAAGTCAACTATTAAAATAGGAGATTTGAACCTAAGAGTTGGAGTAGTAAGTGGACTAAAAAATGTAATACCAGTACTTGAAGATTTGGAAAAAGGAAAGTTAGATGTAGATTTTATTGAAGTTATGACTTGTCCTGTTGGGTGTGTAAGTGGTGGTGGTCAGCCAAAAATTTTACTAGAAGAATATAAGGAATTGGCCTATGAAAATAGAACAAAGGCAACATATGTGCATGATGAACATTTAGCAGTTAGAAAATCTCATGAGAACCCTGAAATTAAAAAATTGTATGATGAATATTTAGTAGAGCCATTAGGAGAAAAATCTCATCATTTATTACACACTACGTATTGTATAGGAAAGGAAGTGGCTAAGTGATGAACTATTTTGTTATAGCAGACCCTGATAAATGCATAGGATGTAGAACTTGTATGATAGGATGTGTAGTTGCACATTCAGATGAAGATATTTTTTACAAAAATCCAGATGAAATAAATTTTAACCCAAAACTTTCTGTCATAAAGACAAAGGAAGTCAGTGCTCCAATACAGTGTAGACATTGTGAAGATGCTCCTTGTGTAAAGGCATGTCCAAATGGTGGTATAGTTAGGGTTGGGAATACAATAAAAATAAATGAAGAAAATTGTATAGGATGTAAGACTTGTATGTTAGCATGTCCTATAGGTGCAATAGACATAGTTACATTAAAAGATGTAGATGAAGGAAAGCTTTGTTTTAGAGAAAGAATGACAGCAAATAAGTGTGATTTTTGTATAGAATCGCCAGAAGGACCTGCATGTGTAAATGTCTGTCCAACTAAGGCATTTACTATAGTTAAGGATGAGGATATAGATAGTAAAGTTAAAAATAAGAGAAAACTAGCTATATTATAATATAAAAAAGATGGAGTTTTATTTATGATTAAAAGCTCCATCTTTTTTATTATAATATTTATATATCTAAAAATCAATTATTGCATTAGTTTATCTAATCTTTCTTTATTCAATTTTTTCATTCCTATAGAAGTTACAATAAGTAAAGTATAGGCAGTTATAACTGATAAAATTATAATAGACCAAGAAAATCTGTATCCAAAATTATCAACTAGTAATCCAAATAATGTTGAACCTAATGCAAATCCTACTGCAAAAATTAATTGTACGATTCCATATATGCTACCAAACTCCTTTTGCCCAAAGAAAGTGCCAGTTAAATAAGCAGGTCCAATCATATAAGCAAATACAGAAAGTCCTTTCAATATAGCAAACACAAATGCAAAAGCAGAAGATTTATCTACAAATAGTAGCGATAAAGTTGCTATAAGTACCAATATAAAAGATATAATAAGTGGTTTTATTTGACCAAATTTGTCAAACAATAATCCTCCAAATAAATTACCAATGAGAGCAAATAAAGCAAAAGTTGAGCCTACTGTCCCTATTAAAATAGGATTTAAATAATTTCTAAGATAAGTTGGATATTGTACAGATAATGATGAAACATATATACCAACAAATACAAATCCAATTGTCATAATCCAAAAATATTTAATTTTTTTAGCTTCTTTTAATGTATAACCCCATACTGAAGGAGAAATTGTATCAGATGCTTTCTCTTTTTTACCTTTAGATTTTATTTTTTCATTAATATCTTTAGGCATCCTAAGTATGAATAATATTACAGGTATACCAACTATTAATGCTACAATTCCAAATATTAGATAAGAACGACTGTATCCTTGAGTTGCTAACAGGCGAACTGCAAGTGGTTGAAGAAATATACTACCAATAGAACCACCAGCAAAAGCAAAGCCTAGAGCTTTTCCTTTGCTTTCTTCATCAAACCAAGCACTTATTAAAACTGGTATTCCTATGGCAGATATGATTGTAGCACCAATTTGCACAATACATGATACAGTGTAAAATTGCCATAGTTCAGTACATATAGAAAAAGTAGCAAAAGCAATACTAGAAATTATACAACCTAATAAATATAGTATCTTAATATTGACTTTAGAAAATAATACACCTATAAAAGGTGATGCAATTGCTGAAGCGATAGTACCAATTGTAAATATTAGGGAAAAAGATGCTAAACTAAAGCCTTCTCCTTCTACAACATAACTTATAAACTGAGGCTGTATACTTGCTACAATACTAAATGGAACAGCTTGTATCAACATACAACCAAGTACTATAACCCAAGCATTTGAAAAGTTTTTAATGCTAAATTTATTGTTTAGTAATGTATTCATGGTATCTCTCCTTTAGATTATGATTTGTAGATATTAATCTAATTATTCTAATTTTATATATTAGTTTTGTATAGTCTAACTATTTAAATATAATATTGGGTATTAGTATAAAAATTAACTATAAAAATTGATTATTTTAAATGTATAGGGTAAATTAAAATATATAGATAAATGAAAGGATGGATAAAATGTCATTTAAAAAAATAAATAATAATAATCTAGATAAAATACACAATAGGAAGTGTATTATGCTTGTAAATTTTAATAAAAAAGAATTATCATTAATTAAAAATGTCAGCAACTTTGCTGGAATAAGAGACCATATCATCTTAAGCGATAAAAATGGAGAAAACATAATAAGAGACATTCTAGATGGAAATATATCAAATGAATGTGAAAACGGGATTAAGAGTAAATCTGTAATATTTAATAACATTCCAAGTACACAGGTAAATGCATTTTTAGAAGGACTAAAAAAAGTGAGAGTAAATAGACCTTTTACAGCTATGGTAACTGAGACATCTATTGATTGGACATTGAATAATTTAATAGAAAATTTAGTTCAAGAACGTAATGCTATGGCTTTAGGAAAAACAATTGAACATAAGTAAATTTGAGACATCTTCTAGTAAGTTTAACTAATGTACACTAAGTATCATATTATACTATAGAATATAAAATTTTTAATTTGAGTGGATGAAGGAGATTAAGATGAAAGTTTTATTTACAATAAATTATGGAAAAGATAAGTTTGAGAAAATAAGAGAATTAGGATATGAGGTTATACATTATTCTGAAGATAGTATTGAAAATAATGAAGATGTAAATACCGCAGATGTACTAGTTACATATAATCCTTTTAGTAGATTAGATATTTCTAAGATGAAAAATTTAAAATATATACAAACAACTAGTGTAGGTATAGACCAACTTCCAAAAGAAGAAGTATTAAAGAGAAATATTAAGATAGCAAATAATAGAGGAGGGTATAGTGTACCTATTGGTGAATCTATTGTTCTATATATTTTGGAAATCTATAAAAATAGTGCAAAGTTTTTTAAACAACAACAAAATAAAGAATGGAAGATGGATTTTTCTGTATCAGAATTGTATGGACAAAGAGCTGGATTTCTTGGAACAGGTACTATATCTTTAGAAGCAGCAAAGAGATTAAAGGCTTTTGGTCTAGAAATATGGGGTGTCAATACTGATGGGAGCAGTAAAAAATACTTTGATAAATGTTTTGCTACTGATGAGATGAGTGTTGTATTTGAAGAATGTGATATAGTTGTTGTAGCAATGCCTTCTACAAAAAGTACAGATGGAATAGTAAACAAAGATATGTTTAAACTTATGAAAGAGGGTTCTGTATTTATCAATGTAGGTAGAGGAAATACAATTAATCAGAAAGACTTAGAAGAATATATAGATAAATTTAGAGGTGTAGCATTAGATGTATTTGAAAGTGAACCTTTAGGCAAAGATAATAAGTTATGGGAGTGCGAAAATGTCATAATAACTCCTCATAATTCTTGGGTGTCTGATAAAAATAAAGAGAGAACATTTAATATGGTTTATAATAATTTGAAACATTATATAATGGAGAATAAACCTGTAGATAATGTTGTAGACATATCAAGAGGCTATTAAATATAAAAAAATTTTAATAAAAATAAAAAACTCTTATTAGTCGTATTAGAGATACTAATAAGAGTTTTTTTGTAGTAAATTTAAAGTCAAAAAAGTGATATACTAAAAAATATATAAATAGGAAATAATTAATTATAAGGAAATTTCAAAATAATTTAATTTAAAAAATATGAAGAGGTGCAAAAAGTGAGCGTAAAAGATGAAATTAATAAACTTATAGAAAAAATAAACTACCATAATGAAAGGTATTATAATCAAGATAGCCCAGAAATATCAGACTATGAATATGATAAGTTAATGCAGGAGTTAATTTCTTTAGAAGAAGAAAATCCAGAACTAAAGAGAGTTGATTCTCCAACAAATAGGGTAGGAGGTAAGCCATTAGATAAATTCAATCAAATTGTACATAAAACTCCTATGTTGAGTTTATCAAATGCTTTCTCAGAGCAAGACTTAAGAGACTTTGATAAGAGAGTTCAAGAATATGTAGGAGATAATGTTGAATATGTTGTTGAATTTAAAATAGATGGTCTTTCTGTAGGTCTAACTTATAATAATGGAGAGTTTGAAAAAGGAGCAACTAGAGGAGATGGAATTGTAGGAGAAGATATTTCTCAAAACCTAATGACTGTAAAAAGCATACCTCTTAAAATAAATGATAAAAAAGAATTAATAGTTAGAGGGGAAGTGTATATATCAAAGGATAATTTTAGAAAAGTAAATGAGCAACAAGAAGAACAAGAACAGCCATTATTTGCTAATCCAAGGAATCTTGCAGCAGGTTCATTGAGACAATTAGACCCCAAATTAACTGCAAAGAGACCATTAGATATATTTGTATTTAATATGGAAAATATAGAAGAGTACGACTTAGAAAGTCACAGTGAATCACTAGAGTATTTAGAAAAACTAGGATTTTCAGTAAGTCAGCGTTATAAAGTTTGTAAAAATATAGATGAAGTTATTGAACACATTGAATACTGGACAGAGAACAGAGGTAATTTAGAATATGAGATAGATGGTATGGTAATAAAAGTAAATAATATAAAACAAAGGGACGAAATGGGATATACAGCAAAAAGTCCTAGATGGGCAATTGCGTATAAGTTTCCAGCAGAAAAGAAAAAAACTAAAATAGTAGATATAATAGTAGAAGTTGGGAGAACTGGTACAATAACGCCTTCAGCAATACTTGAACCAGTTAGACTTGCAGGTACTACTGTAAGTAGAGCTACACTTCATAATGAAGACTATATAAGAGAAAAAGATATAAAAATAAATGATATGGTATTAGTTCAAAAAGCAGGGGATATAATACCTCAAGTTTTAGAAGTTATAAAAGAAGAACGTACTGGAGATGAAATAGATTTTAAAATGCCAGAAAAGTGCCCTGTCTGTTTAGAGCCAACAATAAGACTGGAAGGAGAAGCTGCTGTAAAATGTATAAACATGTCTTGTCCAGCCCAAATAAGAAGAGGAATTATACACTTTGTATCAAGGGATGCAATGAATATAGATGGCTTAGGAGAATCTATAATTACGTTGTTATTAAATGAAAAAATAATTCAAGATGTATCTGATTTATATTATATAAAAAAGGAAGATGTAGTCGACTTAGAGAGAATGGGTGAAAAGTCTGCTGATAATTTAATAAATTCAATTGAAAAATCAAAAGAAAATGATTTATGGAGACTTATAAATGGATTAGGTATTAAATTTATAGGAGTCAAAGCAGCTAAGATACTTGCATATAACTTTAAGGATTTAGATGAAGTGATTTCTGCAACTAGTGAGCAACTAGAAGAATTAGAAGAATTCGGAAGTATAATGGCAAACAGCGTTGTCGAGTTTTTTAAGGAAGATAAAAATATGAACGTTATAAACAAGTTAAAAAAGGTAGGAGTAAATACAAAATCATTGGATAATACAGGTGAAAAAGTAGAAAAAATATTTGAAGGAATGAAAATAGTCTTGACTGGTACACTTCCTACATTAAAAAGAAATGATGCAAAAGATATGATAGAAAAAAGAGGTGGGAAAGCCACATCTAGTGTAAGTAAATCGACAACATTTGTTTTAGCAGGAGAGGAAGCTGGTTCTAAACTCACTAAAGCAAATGATTTAGGAATTAAAGTTATAGATGAAGAGAGATTTTTAGAATTATTAAATTTATCATCGAAAGAAGAAGTAAAAGCTATATTAGAGAGTTAAAAAGTCGCTTAATTTAGTAGAAAACTACTATAATTAATGATAGAATAGTTCAGTAAGCTGATAAGATTATGAAAAATGACAATACTTAATATTTGACAAAATTAAAAATTATAAAAATAAGTTTATAAAATACAAAAAATATAAGAAAGGATATGAAAAATGACCAGAAGTTATGATAGAAGTAACGAACAGATAAGACCTGTAAAGATAACTAGAGATTACACAAAGTACGCAGAAGGTTCTGTTCTTATAGAAATGGGAGAGACAAAGGTTATATGTACTGCCTCAGTAGAAGATAAAGTTCCTCCTTTTTTAAGAAATAGTGGTACTGGATGGATAAATGCTGAATATTCTATGCTGCCAAGAGCAACACAACAAAGAAAGATAAGAGATGCATCTAGGGGAAAAATTGACGGAAGAACACAAGAAATACAAAGATTAATAGGAAGAGCGATAAGGTCTGTTGTAGACTTAAATAAGTTAGGAGAAAGAACTATTTGGGTAGATTGTGATGTGATTCAAGCAGATGGTGGAACTAGAACTGCATCTATAACAGGGGCGTTTGTAGCAGTTGCAGAAGCAATATATAAATTATATAAAGCAAAGACAATAAAAGAAATGCCAATAACAAACTTTGTATCTGCAATTAGTGTTGGTATAGTAAATGAAATACACATGCTAGATTTATGTTATGAAGAAGATTCTAAAGCACAAGTAGATATGAATATAATAATGACTGATAAGTGTGAGTTTGTAGAAGTACAGGGGACTGGAGAAGAGAAACCTTTTTCGAGAAAAGATTTAAATTTATTGTTAGAGTTAGGAGAAAAAGGGAATAAAGAATTAATAAGGCTTCAAAGAGAAGTTTTAGGTGAAATAGCAGATGAGATATTAGGTATGGATTATGGCAATGAAGTAGTGATTGCTACTAATAATGCTCATAAACTAGAAGAAATAGGCGAAATTTTAAAAGACTTTGAATATAAAGTATATTCTTTAAAAGATGTTGACTTAGCAGGGATAGAAATAGTAGAGGATGGAAAAACATTTGAACATAATGCATTGATAAAAGCTAGAACAATAGCCAAAAAGACTAAACTTATAGCTATATCAGATGATTCTGGATTAGAAGTAGATGCTTTAGGCAAAAAACCTGGTGTTTATTCAGCTAGATATGCAGGAGAACATGCAACAGATGAAGAAAATAGAAAAAAGCTATTAAAAGCTATGCAAAATATACCAATGAGTAAAAGAAATGCAAGATTTGTCTCTGCAATAGCAGTGGTTTTTCCAGATGGAAAAGAATTTGTAGTAAGAGGAATTTGTGAAGGAACGATAGGCTTTGAAGAAAAGGGTAAAAATGGCTTTGGATATGATAGTTTATTTATAGTAAAAGGATATGATAAGACTTTTGGAGAAATACCTAGTGTTATAAAAAATTCAATCAGTCATAGAGCAAATGCACTAAAACTTATGAAACAAGAGTTTATAAAAAGGGTAGTGAAGTAATGAAAATAGGCATAGTGAGTGATACACATATGATGACTAAAAATATGGAAAAAACAATACCATATTTGAAAGAATGTGACCTAATAATTCATGCAGGTGACAACTTTACAGACTCAAGATATATTCATAGTATGACTAATGTAGGAATTATTGCAGTTAAAGGTAATTGCGATTTTGATGCTGTTGAGGAAGAAGTTGTCTTTGAAGTAGCAAATAAAACTATATTTTTATGCCATGGAGATAAGTATGGTGTAAAATATGGTACACATATGTTAGAAAAGAAGGCAACTGAAGTTGGAGCTGATATAGTTATATTTGGTCATACCCATACTCCGTTTAGAGAAATTAAAGATAGTGTACTTTACATAAATCCTGGGAGTATTTCACTTCCAAGAGGAGTATCGTATAAAAGTTTTGTCATTATGGATATAGAAGAAGATGAGATAAATATTGAAGAAATACGCATATAAAGGTGTATTTATCCAAAAAAATGGCAAAAAACGCTCAAAAAATTAAATTTTATCAAATAAGTACAACGATATTAATGGAACACTTGTAAATAAAAAAACTTATGTGATATAATTAAGTGGTTGAATTATAAATAGAATGAATTATGATACCATTATCGGGTATTACATAAATATCACTAGGAGGATTAGAAGGATGAAAGCAGAACTAATTAAAAAAGAGGGTAATAAAGTTACTTTAAAAATAACAGTAGATAACAATAAATTTGAAGCAGCAGTAAATAAGGCTTATAATAAAAGCAGAAATAAATACAATATACCTGGATTTAGAAAAGGTAAAGCTCCAAGAATTGTTATAGAGACTCAATACGGAAAAGGCATATTCTATAATGATGCTATAGAAATATTATTCCCAGAAGTTTATCCAGAAGCTATCAAGGAATTAGATATAGACCCAATAGACAATCCAGATTTAGATATAGAAGAAATAAGCAAAGATAATGGATTAGTTATGGTTCTTAATGTAGAAGTTAAGCCAGAGTTTGAATTAGGAAACTACAAGGGTATAGAAATAGCTAAGGTTGAGAATACTGTAAGTGATGAAGATGTTGAAGCTAAACTACAAGAAATGGTTGAAAAAAATGCTAGATTAGTAAGTGTAGAAGATAAAGCTTTAGAAGATGGAGACACAGCTATAATAGACTTTGAAGGATTTGAGAATGGTGTAGCTTTTGAAGGTGGTAAAGGTGAAAATTATAACTTAGTTATAGGTTCAAACACATTTATACCAGGATTTGAAGAACAATTAGTAGGTAAAAAAGCTGGTGAAGAAGTAGAAGTTAATGTTACTTTCCCAGAAGAGTATCACTCACAAGATTTAGCTGGAAAACCAGTTGTATTTAATGTGAAAATAAACGATGTAAAAGTAAAAGAATTATCTACATTAGATGATGAATTTGCTAAAGATACTAGCGAATTTGATACTTTAGATGAATTAAGAGCAGATGTAAGAGCTAAGTTAGAAGAAGAAGCTAAAAATAAAGCAGATGCAGAGACTAGAAATTCAATAGTAGAAAAAGTTGCTGAAAATACAGAAATAGAAATACCAGAAGTTATGGTTCAACATCAAATAGATAATATGTTAAACGAACTTAACTATCAATTACAATATCAAGGATTTGGATTACAACAATTATTGGAGATGACTGGTAGAACTATGGAAGAATTAAGAGAAGAGAGAAAAGAAGATGCTAAAAAATTAGTTAAATCTTCTCTAGTATTGGAAGCAATAACTAAAGCTGAAGGAATTGAAGCAACAGAAGAAGAATTTAAATCTGAGTTAGAGAAAATGGCTTCTGCTTACAATATGGAAATAGAAAAAATAGAAGCTTCTTTAAGAGATGCTGATAAGGAAGACATAAAAGGACAAATAAAGATAAGAAAAACAATAGATTTATTAGTTGAGAATGCAACAATAGCTTAATAAAAGAAACGCTAACTAACATAGTTGACGTTATGAAATGTTTAGTATATAATGATGTGCAAATATAATTTAGTTAAATGAGTATAATAATTTACAGTAGCTTAGAAAAAGCTACTGTAAATTATATAGAATGAAGGGGGTATAAAACCATGGCATTAGTACCTGTAGTTGTTGAACAAACAGGAAGAGGAGAAAGATCTTATGATATTTTTTCTAGACTATTAAAAGACAGAATAATCTTCTTAGGAGATCAAGTTAACGATGCCACAGCAGGGCTTATAGTAGCACAGCTATTATTTTTAGAAGCTGAAGACCCAGACAAAGATATACATTTATATATAAATTCTCCAGGAGGAAGTATAACTTCTGGAATGGCTATATATGATACTATGCAATACATCAAACCAGATGTAAGTACTATATGTATAGGTATGGCTGCTTCTATGGGAGCGTTTTTGTTGGCAGCAGGAGCAAAAGGGAAAAGACTAGCGCTACCAAATAGTGAAATAATGATACATCAACCATTAGGTGGAGCTCAAGGTCAAGCAACAGATATAGAAATTCATGCAAAGAGAATTTTAAAAATAAAAGAAACTCTAAATGAGATATTATCTGAAAGAACTGGTCAGCCATTAGAGAAAATTAAAATGGATACTGAACGTGATAACTTCATGAGTGCAATGGAAGCCAAAGAATATGGTTTAATAGATGAAGTATTTACAAAGAGACCGTAGATAGAGAGAGGTGTTAATATGTCTAAATATGAAGAAAAACGACAATTAAAGTGTTCATTCTGCGGTAAAAATCAAGATCAAGTAAGAAGATTAATTGCAGGTCCAAATGTATACATTTGCGACGAGTGTGTTGAACTTTGTGACGAAATTATTCAAGAAGAAATAGAAGATACTATAGATGAAGATACTACATCTTTACCAAAACCAAAGGAAATGATGGAGATTCTAAATGATTATGTAATAGGTCAAGAAAAAGCTAAAAAAGCTTTATCAGTTGCAGTTTATAATCATTACAAGAGAATATACAGTAAAAAATCTAGTAGTAAGGATATAGAAATTCAAAAGAGCAATATACTTTTATTAGGGCCTACAGGTTCTGGAAAGACATTACTTGCTCAAACTCTAGCAAGAACTCTAAATGTACCTTTTGCAATGGCAGATGCTACATCATTAACTGAAGCTGGATATGTTGGAGAAGACGTTGAGAATATACTTTTAAAGCTTATTCAAGCTGCTGATTTTGATATAGAAAAAGCTGAAAGAGGTATAATATATATAGATGAGATAGATAAAATTGCAAGAAAATCTGAAAACCCATCTATAACTAGAGATGTTAGTGGTGAAGGTGTTCAACAAGCTCTTCTAAAAATATTAGAAGGTACTGTTGCAAATGTGCCACCACAAGGAGGAAGAAAACATCCTCATCAAGAATTCTTGAAGATAGACACTACTAATGTATTGTTTATATTAGGTGGAGCTTTTGATGGATTAGAGAAGATAATTCAAAAACGTGGTGGAGATAAAACACTAGGTTTTGGAGCTAAAATAGAAAGTAAAAAAGAATTAGATTTAGGAAAATTATATGAAAAAGTACTTCCAGAGGATTTATTAAAGTATGGTATAATACCTGAATTTATAGGGAGAATACCAGTTTTAGCTACTTTAGAACTACTGGATGAAGATGCATTAATGCAGATATTACAGGAACCTAAAAATGCTCTAGTAAAACAATATAAAAAATTATTAGAGTTAGATGATGTTGAGCTAGAATTTGAAGAAGATGCTCTTCGTGCAATAGCTAAAAAGGCTATAGAAAGAAATACAGGAGCTAGAGGGCTTAGAAGTATAGTTGAAAGTGTAATGATGGAAACTATGTTTGAGGTACCATCTAGAGATAATATAAAGAAGGTTATAGTAACAGAGAAATCTGTGAACGAAGACTCAGTAAATCCTATCATAGTACTTAAGGATCAAGAGGAAAGTGCATAAGATGATGAAAAGGAGCTTTAAAAGCTCCTTTTTTTATTTTAATATACTAAATATAAAACTAAATCTCGGCATTATAAAAATGTGAGTAATATACCTAGAACACCAAAGACGAATACAATTGCAATAGAGCCAATTTTTCCTTTATATAAAAGATAAAATGACGCTATAAATGCAATTATTCCATATAAATCCCAATTAACTTCTTTAGCAGATGAAAAAGCTGCTGATAGTATGAATCCTAAAGTAATTGGTCTAAGAACTATCAATAAGTTTTCTACTTTTTTATTGTTTTTAAATTTAGAAAATAACTTTGATATAATAGTTAGACCTATTAACGCAAAAATCGTGACACCAATAGTTGCAGCCAGAGAACCAAAGAAACCTGCAGTCTTAAATCCTACGAATGTAGCACTATTTATTGCTACAGGACCAGGTGTAGATTGTGATATAGCAAGTAAATCCAAAAATTCTTGATTAGTTATAAGGTGGTGTTTAGATATAAATTCTTGTTGAATAAATGGCAGCATAGCATATCCACCACCAAAACTAAATGCTCCTATTTTAAGGAATATTAAGAAGAGTAGTGTTATTTCTGACATAGACTGTATACACCTCCTCCAATTATTAAATAAATAGGGCTTATATTGAATACACCAACAGATAAAACTGCTATAATTAATAGTAGTATGTTAGTTTTGGACTTTGGCAGTTTCTTAAACATGCTCGTAAAAGAATACAATATAAGAGCTATTACAACAGGTGCAACTCCTTTAAAAAATCCATCTAAAATTTTAGACGAGGAATTTTTAAAATACAAATATGACAGTACTAAGACTATACAAAATGATGGTAAAGCAGAACCTAAGGTACATATAAGAACGCCTGGTATACCATAAAGTTTATATCCTAATAATACAGAGATATTAACTGCCAGTACTCCAGGATAACTTTGAGCTATGGATAGAAAATCAATAAATTCTTCTTGCTCTAAAAGTTTTTGTTTGTTTACAAGTTCATCTTGTATAAGGGGAACCATAGCGTATCCACCACCAAATGTAAATGCACCAATTTTTAAAAAGGTTAAAAATAATTTCAACATAATAGAAACCTCCAAAAGATAAATAACATCTAAGTATACTAATAATAATATTATATCATAATAAAATAATAATATTATATTCTAAGAATTTATCATTAATGTTGAAAATTAACTGTTTCGAATATATAATATTAAAAGCAAAATAATTACACTAGAAAAGGAGTAATGTTGATGGAACAAAATTATACTAAAATAGATCATGAATTACCATTAATTCCTCTAAGAGGATTAGCTATATTTCCATATATGATATTAAATTTTGATATAGGAAGAGAGATATCTCTTAAGGCTTTAGACCAAGCTATGATGGATGAAGAGCTTATATTTTTAACATCTCAAAAAGAAGCAGAAGTTGACGAGCCAGGGGAAGAAGATTTTTATCATGTGGGAACAATCTGTAAAGTTAAACAAATGATAAAATTACCAGGAGATACAGTTCGTGTTTTAGTTGAAGGGGTATCAAGAGGTAGAGTAAAAAAAATAGAACAAGAAGAAGGGTATTTTAGAGCAGTAATAGAAGAAATAGTTTTTGATAGTGATAATCTAAATAGTGAGACAGAAATTGAAATCGAAGCATTTGTAAGAAATGTATTTGATGCCTTTGAAGAATATATAAATATTGGAAACAGGGTGTCACCAGAAATATTAATATCTTTGGCTGATATAGAGGATGTAGATAGATTTATAGATACAATAGCTGCAAACATATACCTAAAATCAAGCCAAAAGCAAGAAATATTAGAAGAGTTTGATATTAAGAAAAGACTTGAACTTATCTATTCTATATTATTAGAGGAAATAGATATATTAAAAATAGAGAAAAAAATAACTTTAAGAGTAAAAAAACAAATGAATAAAGTTCAAAAAGAATATTATCTAAGAGAACAATTAAAAGCTATACAGAAAGAATTAGGTGAAGAAGAAGATATAAATTCTGAAGCAGATGAATATAGAGAAAAGCTTAAAAAAATAAAAGCACCTAAGACAACTAAGGAAAAAATAGAAAAAGAAATAGATAAATTTTCAAAAATATCTTCAATGTCTCCAGATGTATCTGTAAGTAGAAACTACTTGGATACTATATTTTCATTGCCATGGAACAAAGAAACAAAAGATAAATTAGATATAACTAAGGCAAAGGCTATATTAGATGAAGACCATTATGGATTAGAGAAGGTAAAAGAAAGAATATTAGAATACCTAGCCATAAGAACCCTTGCTAAGTCGCTTAAAGGTCCTATAATATGTCTAGTTGGGCCTCCAGGAACAGGAAAGACATCTATAGTAAAATCAATAGCTAGAGCATTAAATAGAAAATTTGTAAGAATATCTTTAGGTGGAGTTAGAGATGAAGCGGAAATAAGAGGTCATAGAAGAACTTATGTAGGCTCAATTCCAGGAAGAATAATTAATGGAGTAAAAGAAGCACAAACAAAGAATCCTGTATTCTTATTTGATGAGATAGATAAGATGGCAGCAGATTATAAAGGTGACCCAGCTTCAGCTATGTTAGAAGTATTAGACCCAGAGCAAAACAAGGATTTTGTAGACCATTACTTAGAAATACCTTTTGATTTATCAAAAATACTATTCGTTACAACAGCAAATAGTCTAGGCAATATACCAAGACCGTTATTAGATAGAATGGAAGTAATAGAAGTATCTGGATATATAGAAGAAGAAAAACTAAATATAGCAAAAAAATACTTACTTCCAAAACAAATTAAAGAACACGCTTTAAAAGAAAACTTTATAAAAATAGATGATGAAACTTTAAGAAGTATAATAAACCATTATACAAGAGAAGCTGGTGTAAGAACCTTAGAGAGAACTATTGGTAAGATTTGTAGAAAAGTTGCTAAAAAATACGTTGAAGACCCAACTCTTGAAGAAGTTGTTGTAAATAAATCTGACCTAGAGACATATCTTGGAAAAGACATGTTTAAGTATCAACTTGCAGAAGTTAATCCTCAAATAGGATTAGTAAATGGTCTTGCATGGACAGCAGTTGGTGGAGTGACACTTGAAGTGGAAGTAAATGTGCTTAAAGGTAAAGGTGAAATTGTATTAACTGGAAAGCTAGGAGATGTTATGAAAGAATCTGCTAAGACAGGTATCTCTTATATAAGGTCAATAGTGGACAAGTTTGACATAGACCCTGACTTTTATAAGACTAATGATATTCATATACACATTCCAGAAGGTGCTGTTCCAAAAGATGGACCATCAGCTGGTATAACTATGGCTCTTGCAGTAATTTCAGCACTTACTAAAAGACCTGTACCTGGAAATATAGCCATGACAGGAGAGGTAACTTTAAGAGGTAGAGTGTTAGCAGTAGGAGGGGTTAAAGAAAAATTATTAGCAGCTCATAGAGCTGGTATAACAAAAGTATTAATTCCTAAAGAATGTGAAGCTGACTTAGATGAAATACCAGAAAATGTAAAAGAAAAAATGGAGTTTGTACTTGTAGAACATATGGATGAAGTATTAGAACAAGCTTTATTAAAGAGTGGTGAAAAGAATGAAAATTAGAAGTTCAGAGATAACTATGAGTGCTGTGAATAAATCACAGTATCCAGAAGAAGGAATTCCAGAGATAGCACTAGCTGGTAGGTCAAATGTTGGAAAATCATCAATAATAAACACATTGCTTAACAGAAGAAACTTTGCTAGAACTAGTCAAACACCAGGAAAAACTAGAACTATAAATTTTTATTTAATAAATAATGAATTTTATTTTGTAGACCTTCCAGGCTATGGATATGCAAAGATAGCTAAGTCTGAAAAAGAAAAGTGGGGAGGTATAATGGAAAGATATCTAGAAAGTAGACAAGAATTATGTTCTATATTCCTACTTGTAGATATTAGACATGAACCTACAGCGGATGATAAGCTTATGTATGAATGGATAAAACATTTTGGATATAACTGTGTAGTTATTGCAACTAAGGCAGATAAAATATCTAGAGGACAATATCAAAAACACATAAGTATAATAAGAAAAAAATTACAAATGGAAAGTAGCGAAAAAGTAATTCCTGTTTCTTCGCTAAAGAAGACTGGTGTTGAAGAATTGTGGGAAGAAATTGTAAATCAATACAATCAACATGGATATGAGATAACAGTAGATTAAATTTAAAATATTAAATGTTGCCGTAATACTTGTTTAGATAATCTATGTAAAATAACATTAGATTAGTTTTAATTGTATTAATATCAAAATAAAATATAGGATGCCTAAAAATGGTTTTAATGGTCATTTTTTGGCATCTTTTTAGTTTTTAATACTAAATTAATGATACAATACGTTTTTATGAAAATAAAGTAAAAAAAGAACTTATCGGTTAGGAAAAGGAATTTCACCTTTATAGTTAAAATTATATTTATAGATAAAAGCTAAGATATAGTATAAAAATCTATAATAATTAGATAAGATTAACATGTTATTAGTATTAGATGGTAAGTTTTAAATTTATCAAAAGTATAAAGCTGTAATAAAACTCTTATAATATGAATATCTTAGTTAAGAGATATTGTAAATTATGAGGAGGCGCTAATATGGAAGGAAAGGTAAAGAAGGCATTTCCGGGTGGAAACACATCACAGGGCTCATATTCTTTTTTTGACTATATAATTCCTGAAAATGTAAAAAGAGTTTTTTGTTTAAAGGGTGGACCTGGAGTAGGAAAATCCTCGCTTATGAAAAAAATTTATAAAGAATTTTTGCATAGAGGATATGATATTGATTTATATTACTGCCCTTCTGACCCAAGTTCATTGGATGGTTTAGTTATAAAGAAATTAGGCGTGGTACTTATGGATGCAACTGCTCCACATACTAGGGATCCAAAGCTACCTGGAGCTTTGGACGAGATAATTAATTTAGGTGATTACTGGAATACAGAAGAGTTAGAAAAGAATAGACAGGAAATATTAGTCTACGATAAAGATATTAGTAATGCATTTAAAAGAGCATTTAAGTTTTTAAAATCAGCAGAACCAATCTTTAGAGATATAGAAGAAAAATATTCTGATTGTATGGACTATGGTAAAGTGAATCTAATCACAGAAGAATTTATAAAAAGTTTGTTTGATGGAGTTGAAAGCACAGGAAATTTAAAAAGAGAAAAGCATTTATTTGGTTCAGCTATAACTCCTGTAGGGTGTTTGGATTATACAGAAAATATTTTAAAAGATGTAAAGAAAGTTTATTGTTTAGCTGGAGAAATAGGAACTGGGAAAACTACACTATTAAACAAAATATACAAGAAAGCAATTGAAAAAGGTTTAAATGTAGAAGTTTATCATTATCCACTTATTCCAGAGAAAATTGAGACTGTAGTATTAACTGACTTAGATATAGGTATAACAATAAGCACGATTTTTAAAGAAGAAGATACAATTGATTTAAATCAATTTTTGAATAGAGAAAAACTACTTAAGTATGAAGAGGATATTAAGTTTGATGAAAAAGTCTTAGATGATTTAATTTGTTGGGCTGTGTTAAATCTTAAGAGAGCCAAGTCCAAACATGATATTATAGAAAGTTACTATATCCCTAATATGAGATTTGATGAAGTAGGAAAATTAAGAGACAAACTAATTAAGAGAATTTTAAAATATGAGGAAAACATATAAACACATATGTTTAAAATGAATATCAATTATAATGTATAATTTTTAGTAAACTGGTGTAGCTTTGGAGCTATGCCAGTTTACTGTTTTTGATACTCTCTCCATATCTAAAGTAAGAAGATTTTTGGTGGTTCACTTGTTTATACTTAAACAGTACAATATAGGTGGTAGATTAGCGATAGGATTTTAATGTATGATATTATATACTAAAGATGAATTTTAATATACAATTTTGATATAATAAGCGTATGTAAATGTTTAATATTTAATTAAAGAAAATTATCACATAAAAATAAATTTGTAAGGAGCAATACAGTATGAAAAAACAATATGTGTTTATAATACTAGCAAGTACTATTTTAGGTATACTTGTTGGAACCATATTTAGAGATTATAGAAGTGAAGAAACAGTTTATACAAGTAAGGATAAGTCAATAAGAAAAGAAATAAAAATGACAAAAAAATCTATAAAAGAATTAAGCAAAGAGAAAGGTAAGTTAGATAAAGAGATTGATTCAATGAAAAAAAATCAAAAAAATTCTGAAGAAATATCAGAAATAGAAACTCTTAGAGATAGTCTATCATATTCAGATATAAAAGGTAGTGGAATAATATTAAGTATAGATGCAATAGATGAAAAAACAGGGAATATAGCTAATAGTATAGACTATAATAAGATTCTTGTAAAAGTTATAAATGAATTAAAAGTAAATGGAGGAAAATACATAGAAATAAATGGTCAAAGAATTAATCAATATTCGGAAGTCGTACTTGCAGGAAGCCATATAAATATAAATGGAGTTCCTGTAGCACAACCATATGAAATAAAATGCATTGGGGATAAAGGTAAACTATCTAATTATGTAGATAAAGGGAGTAAATATTTAGATAGCATACAAACAAATTATCCAATGAAAATAAGCATAAAAACTGAAGAAAATATCTCTATGAAAAAAATGAATATACCTAATAAATTAAAGTATATAAAGGGTGATTAAGATTATATTGGAGGAAAGTAGTTTACCAACGTTAATACCAGAAAAACTTGCAAAAAAATATAATGTATTTCCAGTTGAATTTCAAGATGATAATTTAGTTGTAGAAATAGAGGATGAAGATATATATGCTCTACAGGACTTGAGATTAGCTACAGGTAAAGAAATTATATTGAAGAAAGAGAAAAAAGAACTTATAAGTGAAAAGATTGAAAAATATTACAATAGTTTTGAACTTGATGAGGATTATGCAAAAAAATTATTTGAAAATCTTTTAGAAAAAGCTATAAAAGAAAACGCGAGTGATATACATATAGAACCATTTAAAGAACACTTAATAGTGAGAATGAGGGTAGATGGAGAACTAAAGGAAGTATCAAAGTTTTTGGTTGATGTCTATCCATCATTATCTACTGTTGTAAAATTAAAGGCATCAATGGATATAACAGAAAAAAGACTTCCTCAAGATGGTAGAGTAGATATAAAGTTAGATGGTAATTTAATTGACATTAGAGTTTCATCAATACCAACTGTCTATGGTGAAAAAATCGTTTTGAGGATACTTAATAGAGATACTTTCTTAAAAGATAAACTAGAACTTGGTTTTTCAGAAGAAGCTATAAAATCTATAAATCATATAATAAACAAAAGAGCAGGAATATTATTAGTGACAGGTCCTACAGGTAGCGGAAAAACTACAACAGTATATTCCTTATTGAATGATTTAAAAGGTATAAATAAAAATATAATGACTATAGAAAATCCCGTAGAGTATAAGATGGATGGTATAAGTCAGATTCAAGTAAATTCAAAAGTAGGATTGAGTTTTGAGATTGGTCTTAGAGCGATATTAAGACAAGACCCAGATATAATAATGGTCGGAGAAATAAGAGATGCAGAAACAGCTAAGATAGCAGTAAGAGCAGCTATAACAGGTCATTTAGTTATAAGCACTTTACACACTAATGATGCAGTATCTTCCATAGCTAGATTACTGGAAATGCAAATACCACCATATCTTTTAAATGCCTCTCTTATAGGTGTTATATCTCAAAAGCTGGTTAGAAAAGTTTGTAATCATTGTAGTCATGAGATTATGATAAAAGATAATTTTAGTGGAGACGTAAATACTAAAGTAGCTGTAGGTTGTGAAAGATGTAATGATAAAGGATATTTTGGAAGAACAGCAATTTATGAAATCTTAGAAATCAATGATGATATAAAGACATGTATAAGAAATATGGAGGATTCTAGTACTGTTAAAGAAGTGGCACAAAACAATGGAATGATAACATTTGAAGATAGTTGTAAAAGACTAATAAATGAAAAAATAACGACGTTAGAAGAATGTTTAGTAGTAAATGAAATGATTTAACTGAATTGTATAGTTAAACTTCTTTTAGACAGTTGGACTTCATTTAATTTATTTTAATTAAAATGTTTGAGTATAAATTATATTCAAGTAAAATAAAATTAAATGCATTAAATTAGAAAGTATTAAATTTATTTAATTGTAATTAATATAAGTTGGAAGGTATTATAGTATATGAGATTATCTAAAAGTATATTTTATAATTTAGAAAAGTTTTATTTAGTATTAAATAGAATTAGTGATAAAGAAATTAGAATAATTTGCAAAGAGATAGGCATACTATTGGAATCCGGATGTGAAATTACAAAGATATTTGAAATCATTGAGAGTCAGTCCAATAAAAAAGTAAAAAATTTGCTCAATATAGTATCAAATCATATTCAAAAAGGTAACTCAATAGCAGAATCATTTCAAATAACAGGTACATTTTCTAAATTCTTTATAAGCATGATAAAAGCAGGAGAAGCTAGTGGAAACTTAGATGTAATAATGAACGATTTGTCTAACTATTATGATAAAGAATACAAATTAAAAACGAAAATAATAACTATCTCAATCTATCCAATAATACTTATAGTATTATCTATCTTATCAATGCTATTTATATTTATATTTGTAATACCTAATTTTAAGGTGGTTTTTACCAGCAATGGAATTGAACCACCTTTAATAACTAAAATTTTAATGGGAATATCTACAATAGTTACAAATAATTTAGGTTATCTGATATTTTGTCTTATATTGTTTTCAATAGGAAGCATTTATTTCTTTATAACAAATGATAATATAAAAAAATTGATTAATTTGTTAAAGTTCAAAATACCATTTGTAAAAAGAATTAATCAATTAGTAACTACAACAAGATTTTCAAGAGCATTGTCTATTTTGATTAGTAGTGGCATACAAATTGTGGAAGCTATAGACATGTCAGCTAGTGTTATAGACAACGAATTTATTTACGAAAGGTTAAAAATTTCTAATAACTATATAAAAAAAGGCAATAGCATAGGTAAATCCTTGAATCTAGCGAATATTTTTCCTAAATTATTTATTTCAATGGCAAATACAGGAGAAGAAAGCGGTAAACTAGATAAAAGTCTAGATGTAATAAATAAATTTTATGAAAATGAATTAAATAGCAAAATAGAGCAAATAATGAAATTTATAGAACCTATGTTAATTATCTTTATGGGATTAATTATTGGAACTTTTATTTTGGCAATGGTTATTCCTATGTTCGATGCAATTACTAGTTTTTAGGGAGAAAAATAAATTTTATTAGATAAAACTTTTGAAAAGGAGAGAATATTTAATTGATAAATAAAAAACGAAGAGGATTTACACTTGTTGAAATGATTGTAGTGGTAACTATTTTAGGAGTTATATCTAGTATAGCATTAGTTAAGTATAGTAAGGTTCAAGAAAGTGCTAAGTTAAATGCAGACTATACAAATGCCGCTAATATAGTAACAGCAGCTAGTATGGCAATTAATGATGATGAAAAGATAGTAGAATCACTAAGTGTAGAGTCATTAAAGGAAAAGGGATACTTGAATACTGTTCCAGTTCCTCAGAGTACATCAGGTAAATTTGAACTTGTTATAAGCGATAACGGAACGGATATAAGTGTAAATATAAATTCTAAACAATTTTATCCAAAATAGTATTTTATATAGATTGTTATAAATTTTAAAATTTATTTTTATTTAAGAAGGAGATGGCTATAATTAAAAAAATTTTAAATTTAGAGATAAATGATGATTATATAAGGCTTATATTTTTAAGAAAAAATCATAAAAAAGTTTTTATAGATAAATCAATTATAAAAGAGATTAATTTTAATATAAAAAATGATAGTGATTCGGTTGAGAAGATTAAATACATAGAAGATGTAGTTAGATTTGTAAAAGAGGAGATAAGGAAATTAAAAATATCATATAAAACTTTATACTTTAACATTCAAATTCAAGATATAGTCATTAGAAATGTTGAAGTTCTAGATACTAAGAAAAAAAGAGATATATTAAGTATGATTGAATTTGAAATAACACAATATATCCCAATAAATATAAATAGCTATTCAATAAAATATAAAGTTATAAATTCTACCAATGATAAATTGAATATACAAGTAATTCTTTTTCCAAAGAGTATTATTCAATTAGTTGAAAGTATTTCAAAAAGTATAAACATGAATCCAAAGGCTATAAATATAAATTTTGATATATTACAAAAGCTTATAAACTTAGATTTAATAGAGAACTTTTCAGAAGAAGGAGTATTTATAGAATGTAAAAAAAATCAGTTCATTATAAATATAGCGAAAGATAAAAAAATAGAAGAAACATACTTGCTATCAAAGGAAATAAAATCATATGAGTCAGTAAAAAGGCTATTAAGGAATTTTAAGTACATTTATTACTATGGTATAGAAGATTGTTTTATTGAAGAATACTTTAAATATACAGATAAGTCTATTGAAGTAAATCCATTAAGATTAAAAGATAAAGTAAAAGTAGAAAATAATTTTGATACAGGCTTAGAAGATAGTAGCATAAATTATATAAGTAGTATAGGAATGATTATTTAAATGAAAGTATATAAAACAATAAATTTTCTTAATGGATTCAAAAAAACTAAACCATGTAATAAAGTCTATAATGTAATAATAGTCTTAATTTTAACGTGTATTTTATTTAAATCGTTTATGTATATGAAATCTATAAATGAACTTGAAGATTATATAAGTCAAAATAAGTTAGTGAATGAATCAAAACGCACTGTACCAACAACAGATAAAACTAGAGAGAAATTTTCTAAAATAAAAATTAATGAAATAAAAAAAATATATGAAATAGTTGGAATAAATAGTATTACTAGAATTTTAATAGATAAAAATAAGTTGGAGATGGAAGGTGTGTGTAATGATTTAGATGTTTTAGAGAATCTAAGGAAAATAAAGTATATAAAATATTATTACATAGATAGCATTGTAAGAGATGGAGAATATTACAGATTTAGAATAAAAAGTTAGATGGGTGATTATTTTTGAGATTAAATAATAGAGAAAAAAATCTACTTAAAATATTGTTAATATTAGCTATTATATTAGCAACTAATATAATAGTAAGTCCTTTGAAAGAAAATTTAACTAGTTTAGAGAATGAAAAGCAAAATATAATAAATAAAATAAATAGTCAAGATAATTATCAAATAAAGGATAATAAGCATAGAGATGATAAATATATAGAAAGTGTTGAATTAAATAAAAATGAAGAATTGAAAAATAATTTTAATAATTCATTTTTAGATAAAAAAACAAATAAAGATATAGTGTTATTAGTAGAAAATGGACTGAGAGATATTGTGAACATAGAATATATTAATCAAGAAAGTAGTTTAGATAATCATAATAAAAAACAAGTTAATTTAGAAATAAAAGTTAATGGAGAACTTGAAAATGTATTGAAACTTGAAGGTGTAATGAAGAAGTTAAAACTAAACAATAAACTTGAAAAGATAGAAATCAATAAATTAAAAACTAATAATTTTGATGCTCAAAATATTTCCAATGAATATAAACAAGAAAAAGATAATATTGTTGAATGTAAAATGACAGTTAGAGTCATATAACAAAAAAGAATAGATAAAGTAAAAAACTATTATCAATTAATAAAATTTTATAGAGGAATTAGTTTTACGATAATCTATTTCTATAAGAGGGATTGTTAGTGATTTTATCGAAATCATAATTAAAGTTAATATATTGTACCAAAATATAAGTGAATTTAAGAGAATATTTACTTATACTATAGATGGATTAATAAAAAAATGGTATAATAACAAATTGTACTTTAATTTAATAATAAGGGAGTGGAAGTCATATTGTTAGGGAGAAATGAGCTATGCCCTTGTGGAAGTGGCAAAAAATACAAGAAATGTTGTTTAAATAAAGATATTGTTTCAGAAAGAGCATGCAGAAAAACTGAACTTTCACAAAAACAATATACAGATTTATATTCAAAGTTATATGATTATTCAAGACAGGATAAGTTTAAAGACGAATGTAAAAAAGCTAAAGAAATGTTTTATATAATGCAAAATGATAGTGTAAATGAAAAGTTTGAAAGATTTTTTAATACTTATTTAATACAAGACCACATAATGGAAAATAAAAAGGTTATGACAGTTGGTTTTCTTGAAGAAAATGGTGCAAACCTAAGTCAATCAGAAGTATCAATATTAAAAAGTCTATTTGAATCATATGTAAGTATTTATGAGGTAAAAGAAGTTTCTGTTGGAAGAGTAGTCTTAAAAGATTGTCTGAGTGGCAATGAACTTTACACAGAAGATGTAAAACTTCTAAGAAGTTTTAAAATCGGAAGTTGTATGATAGCTAGAATAGTTGATATTGAAGGAATTAACATATTGATAGATGTAACTATAAGTATATCAAATGAGGTTAAAGACATAATTTTAAAAGATATTATGAATTTATTCAATCAATATCAAGGTGTATACAAAGATATGAAGACATTCTTAATTTATCATACGCATATACTATATAAGTATATACAACAGCTTTTAGACCCAAGTATAGCTGAATACTTAAAGAGAGAAAGAGAAAAAAATGATATAAAAGTTAATTCAGAAAGTGGATTAGCTGAAGAAGAATGTAAGGTTTTAGATACTCTTAAAGAAAATGTAGAAAAAGAAAATATAGATGCATGTATAGAGTTTTGGAATGAATATAAGAAAAATCATGAAAATATAAAAGGAGCTGAAAATGGTTGGGCAGCTGCTGTTGAATATTATGTTAAGAAAGAAGCAGGACAACCTATAACTCAAGTGCAAATATCAAAAAAATACGATATAAGCTCTAGCACTCTAGGAAAAAGATACAAAGATTTAAAAATATCTTAATTAATTATAAAAAGCTTTAAGTCATAGATAAAGAATATATAGTATAATATATGTATAATGTTTAGAAAGAGGTATTAATAATGAGTCTTAGTTTAGGAAATGCAATTGCTGTGTCAACGAACTTTATAAAATCTAACCCAGCAGTACCTGTGTACAACGGAGAAGAAATATATGCAGTTATTTATCATATAGAAATAGGATATAATAATGGTGTATCCCCTGATACCAAACAATATATAATAATAGACTATAAAGAGTTTGATTTATCTATGGATAAAAAAATTGAACTAATAAATATTGCTAAAGAGTACTGTAAATCTAAAGGTATTGTAGAAAATGAAAACCTTGAAATGAATCTTTTAGATAATGAAGAAGCAGAAAACTTTTTAGAAAAGGTATTTAATAACATGAAAGTTATAAGAGGCCTTATAACTAAAAAAGGATAAGTAAATGGACTATATAGGAATAGAAAATATAACACCTTATGAAAATATATATGAATTTAGTGTGTATAAATATGATGATGAAATTACCTTAGGTAGTGAAGAGCTATATTTGTGTGAATTAAGAGTTGTATTAATTAAAGTTAATTCTCTGTATGTTGAAAGATTGAATAAATCAGTTGAAGCAATGGTCTTAGTAAAAAATTTGAAAAAAAATTTAGATAAAGCACTTGTTGTAAACAAAATAAAGAATTTTGTGCTAGGTGAGATTTGGGTAGAAAATCTAGTAAAAGAGAATATAGAAGTTATATTTGTAGAAAGCTAGGAATAACCCTAGCTTTTTTATATTACAATCTAAGAGAGGAAAACAATATGTTAAGAGTATCTAATATAAAACTTGGAATTGATAAAGATATATCTTTATTAAAAGATATTGTACTTAAGAAGCTAAGAATAAAAGAAAAAAACTTAGTTAAATATAGTATATATAAAGAATCTGTAGATGCTAGAAAAAAAGGAAAAATGGAGTTTGTTTATTCTGTAGATGTAGAAGTTAAAGATGAAAATAAAATACTCAACTCAAAAATAAAAGATGTAACAAAAATAAAGGAAGTTAGATATGTAAATGTAACCATGGGTGATAAAAAATTAAAGAATAATCCTTTGGTAATTGGTAGTGGACCAGCAGGTTTGTTTGCAGGTTTGATTTTGGCTCAAATGGGTTATGAACCAATCATACTTGAAAGAGGTCTTGATGTAGACAATAGAACTAAAGATATAAGTGAGTTTTGGACAACTAGAAAGTTTAAAAATAATTCAAACGTTCAATTTGGAGAAGGTGGGGCAGGAACTTTTTCGGACGGTAAACTTACAACTAGAATAAAAGATATACGATGTAGAAAAGTATTAGAAGAATTGGTTCAGTTTGGAGCACCAGATGAAATATTATACTCACATAAGCCACATGTAGGAACAGATATATTAAAAAATGTAGTTAAAAATATAAGAAATGAAATAATAAATTTAGGTGGTCAAGTTAGATTTAATTCAAAAGTAACAGATATAGTTGTATCAAATGATTCTATACAATCTGTAATAATAAATGATACCGAAAAAATAGATACAGATACGATTATATTAGCTGTCGGGCATAGTGCAAGAGATACTTATGAAATGTTGTATTCAAGAGGTGTAAAAATAGTTCAGAAATCTTTTGCAATAGGGGCTAGAGTTGAACATCCACAAGATTTAATAAATAAAGCACAGTATAAGGAGTTTTATAATCATCCTAGATTAGGAGCTGCTGATTATAGACTTATAGAGCATGTTTCAAATGGAAGAACAGCATATACTTTTTGTATGTGTCCAGGAGGTAGTGTCATAGCATCTACATCAAATGATTTTGAAATAGTTACAAATGGTATGAGTGAACATGCAAGAGATAAAGTAAATGCAAATAGTGCATTTTTAGTAAATGTAACGCCAGAAGATTTTAATAGTAATAATCCACTAGCAGGTGTGCATTTCCAACAGAAATATGAGAAATTAGCCTTTGAACTAGGTGGAAAAAATTACAATGCACCAGTTCAGCTTGTTGGAGATTTTATCAATAATAAGGCTTCTTTAAATTTAGGAAGTGTTGAGCCATCATATAGACCAGGATATACACTTACAAATTTAAGTGAATGTTTGCCTAGCTTTGTAACAGAGACTATGAGAGAAGCATTTATATCTCTTGATAAAAAATTAAATGGATTTGCAATGTATGATGCTGTTTTAACCGGAGTAGAAACTAGGTCATCATCACCAATAAGAATAGTAAGAGATGAAAATACTTTAGAATCAATAAGTATTAAGAATCTATATCCATGTGGTGAAGGTGCTGGATACGCAGGTGGAATAGTTACAGCAGCAGTTGATGGTATAAGATGTGCAGAAAAAATAATACAAAAATACACTAATAATACAAAAATTTAACATAAACTTAATAATTTTGTAATATTTAACATGAATTTAACATTGTAACTCCTATAATTTGATAAAATACAATAGGTTATAAAATTTTTAGATATAGTAATCTCTTTACAAGGAGGAAATAATTTGAACATTATAATAAGTCTAATGGGTGGATTAGGTCTGTTCTTATACGGTATGAACCTTATGGGAGAAAGTCTTCAAAAATCTGCTGGGACAAAGCTAAAAAAGATAATAAAATTACTTACTAGTAACCTATTTATGGGGGTTTTAGTAGGTACAGGAGTTACAGCAGTAATACAAAGTTCAAGTGCTACTACTGTAATGGTTGTTGGTTTTGTAAATGCGGGAATAATGACTTTAAAACAGGCAATCGGAGTTATAATGGGTGCTAATATAGGTACTACTGTTACAGCCCAATTGGTATCTTTTGACTTAACTGGTATGGCTCCAGTGGCACTAGGTGTAGGTATTATACTTTATTTATTTGGAAATAAGCCTAGAATAAAAAATATAGCCGAAATACTTATAGGTTTTGGTATATTATTTACAGGTATGGATTTTATGAAGATGGCAGTAGAACCACTAAGAGATTATCAAGGATTTACTGACTTACTTGTTACATTTGGTAGATATCCTCTACTTGGATTATTATTGGGATTTGGGATTACAGCAATAATACAAAGTTCAAGTGCATCTATGGGTATGTTGGTTGCATTGGCAGCAGAAGGTCTAGTGCCATTATCAGCAGCACTACCAATTCTTTATGGTCAAAATATTGGTACATGTGTAACTTCACTGTTATCGAGTATTGGTGCCAACAAAAATGCACGAAGAGCAGCCATGATGCATCTAATCTTCAATGTTTTAGGAACGGTGATATTCTTGATATTCTTGAATAAACCAGTAGTAAGTTTGGTTACAAGTTGGGACCCAAGCAATGTTGCAAGACAAATAGCCAATACACATACACTGTTTAATATAATATCTGTATTGATACTTTTGCCATTTACAAATCTTATCATAAAACTAGCTATAAAGCTTGTTCCTGATAAAGCAGGCGACATAGATGAAGATGAAACTAGGACTATCAAATATATAGACGATAGAATGATAGAAACTCCTTCTATAGCTCTTGCAAATACGATAAAAGAAGCACTTCGTATGGGTGAGAAGGCTAAGGAAAGTCTAAATGCATCTATGGAAGCTTTAGTAGAACATTCGGCTGAAAAAATAGACAAGACATATAGACGAGAGAGATTAATCAATGATTTACAGAAAGCTATTTTGAATTACTTACTTAAACTTTCAAAAGCACCTTTAGATGATGATTCAAGAGAAGTTGTGGATACCTTGTTTAATACAGTCAATGATATAGAAAGAATTGGTGACCACGCTAAAAACATAGCTGAATTATCACAAGTTGCAATAGATTCAAATATTTCTTTCTCAGAAGAAGGACAATCTGAACTTGATGTTATGTACAATAGAGTTGTTTCAGCCTATACTTATGCGTTAGAATCAATGAGAAGTGATAATGTAGATTTGGCTTGCAAGGTTATAAAAATCGAAGAACAAGTTGATATAATGGAAAAATCTTGTAGAGCTAATCATATGTACAGATTGAATAATAATCTATGTAGTATAGAGAATGGAGTTATTTATTTAGATGTAATAAGTAATCTAGAGAGAATATCTGACCATGCTGTCAACATAGCGCAACAAGTTATAGCTAAGAGATTAGGAAATGATTAAAAATAGTTGATTTAAAATAATATAAAAATTGAAGTATAAAATAAATAAAAAGAAATTCTAAACCATATGTTTAGAGTTTCTTTTTTTATAAATTTATTTGATTAAAATTTAAAAATTTATAGATAGTTATAGTATTTAGAAGAATCGATTTCCTAATAGCCAGTGATGATATATGTATAATTTTGTGGCAAATTTTAAAAAAAAACACCCATATTTTATGTTATAATCTCTTTAAAACGAATATGCTGAAAAGAGGGATTTAAATGGGAAAAATAAATTTTGATTATAGTAAAGCTATGGAGTTTTTTTGTCAAAACGAAATAGATGTTATGCAACCATATGTAGATGTTGCACATGAGATGTTACATAATAAAACAGGTTTAGGAAATACTTTTCTAGGTTGGATAGACCTTCCTAAAAATTATGATAAGGAAGAGTTTGATAGAATAAAAAAATCTGCTGAAAAGATAAAATCTGATTCAGACGTCCTTTTAGTAATAGGTATAGGAGGCTCTTATTTAGGTTCAAGAGCTGCTATAGATATGGTAAGTCATTCTTTTAGAAATGGACTTAAAAAAGAACAAAGAAAAGCTCCAGAAGTATATTTTGTAGGGCATAATATAAGCTCAACATACATTATGGATTTATTAGATATAATTGAAGGAAAGGATATTTCTGTAAATGTAATATCTAAATCAGGAACTACTACAGAACCAGCTCTTGCTTTTAGAATATTTAAAGATTACTTAGAGAAAAAGTATGGTAAAGAAGAAGCGAGAAAGAGAATTTACGCAACAACAGATTCAAGTAAAGGTGCACTTAGACAGTTAGCTACAGAAGAGGGATATGAGACTTTTGTAATACCAGATGATGTAGGTGGTCGTTTCTCTGTATTGACAGCAGTTGGATTACTTCCTATTGCTGCTGCAGGACTTGATATTGATGCTATGATGAAAGGTGCAAATGATGCTAGAGAAGCATTTCAAAATCCTGATTTAAAAAGTAATGATAGTTATAGATATGCTGTTGCTAGAACAATTTTACATAGAAAAGGAAAAGATGTAGAACTATTGGTTAACTACGAACCTCAGTTACACTATGTAAGTGAGTGGTGGAAACAACTTTATGGGGAAAGTGAAGGAAAAGAAAATAAAGGTTTATTCCCTGCTTCTGTAGATTTTTCAACAGATTTACATTCTATGGGGCAATATATACAAGATGGAAAAAGACTTTTATTTGAAACAGTACTCAATGTTGAGAACTGTAAGAGAAATATAACTATAAATTCAGAGGAAGTAGATTTAGATGGTTTAAACTATCTAGCAGGTAAGACTGTAGATTTTGTTAATCATAAAGCTTTTGAAGGAACTCTACTAGCTCACACAGATGGAAAAGTACCTAATTTAGTAATAAATATACCACAATTAGATGAGTATAATTTTGGATATTTAGTGTATTTCTTTGAAAAAGCTTGTGGAATAAGTGGATATTTATTAGGAGTTAATCCATTTGACCAACCAGGAGTAGAAGCCTACAAGAAAAATATGTTTGCTTTATTAGGAAAACCAGGTTATGAAAAGGAAAAGGAAGAATTAGAAAAAAGACTTAAATAATTTTAAATAGTTAAGGTTTAATTAAGATTAAAATAATATAATGAAATCATCGAAAAGGAGTTTACTCAAAATAGATGGTTTCATTTTTTTATGAAAAATTGGGAAAAATATATTTTGATAATTTATATTATATTAGATAGGGAGTGGTATGAGATGTCAAGAAGAAAGAAGGGTATAAGTTTAGTAATATTAGTTGCTATAATAAGTTCAATACTTAGTAGTTTACTAACAGTAATTTTAGTTAAAGACAATTTAGGAAGTAAGGCTACAGGAAATTCTACGCCAATAGTTGTAAATGATGATGGTAAGAGCCAAAATATTTATCAGGCAGTTGCAGAAAAAGCCACACCATCTGTTGTAGGTATTACGACAACTAGCGTTGATACTAATAATATGTTTGCAATACCAACTGAAACACAAGGTGTAGGAACTGGAATTATAGTAGATTCAAATGGATATATACTTACTAATTCTCATGTTATATCAGATGGTCAAGCTACAAGTGTAAATGTACTATTCAATGATGGTTCGACAACTTCAGGTAAAGTTGTATGGTTTGACCAACAACTTGATTTGGCTATAGTTAAAGTTGATAAAACTGGATTAACACCAGCAGAATTTGCTGACAGTGATAAAGTAAAAGTTGGAGATATATCAATAGCAATAGGCAATCCTCTTGGATTAGATTTCCAAAAAACAGTTACTCAAGGGATAATAAGTGGATTAGATAGAACTATACAAACAGAAAAAACTAATATGACTGGTTTATTACAAACTGATGCAAGTATAAATGCAGGAAATAGTGGAGGACCATTGTTGAATCAAAAAGGTCAAGTAATTGGTATAAATACAGCAAAAGCTTCTCAAGCAGAAGGTTTAGGGTTTGCAATACCAATTAATACAGCTAAAAGCATAGTTGAAGAAGTAATAAAAACTGGAAAATATGAAAAAGTAACTTTAGGTATAAAAGGTACAGATGTATCAAATTATGAAGCAGCGACAGATACAAAATTAAGTACTGATAAAGGTGTTTATGTTGCAGAAGTAATATCTGGTTCAGCAGCAGAAAAAGCTGGAGTAAAAGTAGGAGATATTATAACTAAAGTAGGAGATACAGATATAACAGGCATGAATGACTTGAATAAAAAGTTATATACTTTCTCAAAAGGTACTAGTACAAAAATCACAGTAAATAGAGGCGGAAAAGCAGTAACAATAAATGTAAATTTCTAAATATGACTAGAAAGATAGAGACTACATGGTAAAGTGTAGTCTCTATTTTTATTTAATTTTTATGGTATATACATATAAATTAACTAAAATAATATATTGTTTACGGATTATTGCTATATTTTCTTATAAAAATAAATTTAATAAATATTTAAATTTAATTTACAAAAACAATATAAATATCATAGAAAAATAAAGATTTTTAATATTACTAAAAATATATAGACAAAATAATAACAAATATAGTATTATGTAATTGTAGAAATGCTTTTCATAGGTATACTCTATAAAGATAAATTACGTAGAAATGAAAAAATGGAATGGATATTATTTAGGGGTGAAAAATTATGAATCCATTAGTTATAAACTTACAAAAATGTAGCATACATGATGGACCAGGGATAAGAAGTACAGTTTTTTTTAAAGGATGCCCACTTGAGTGTGTTTGGTGTCATAATCCAGAGAGCCAAACATATACAAAACAAGTTTTGTATAATGAAGAAAGATGTTCAAGGTGTGAAGCATGTATAAATATATGTCCTCATAAGGCAATTTATAAAGGTGAAACAAAAATATGTCTAGACCAAGATAAGTGTGAGTTTTGTGAAACTTGCTTAGACTATTGTGTAAACAATGCAAGAGAGATTGTTGGTCAAGAGTATTCTGTAAGAGACTTAGTTAAAGAGATAGAGAAGGATAGAGTTTTTTATGAAGAATCAGGTGGTGGAGTAACTTTATCAGGTGGAGAAGTAATGGCTCAAGACATGGATTTTATTTGTGGAGTAATAAACATGTGCAAATCAAAGGGAATTCATGTAGCAATTGATACCTGTGGTTATGCAAAGTCAGAAAATTATGAAAGAGTTGCTAAATGTGCAGATTTATTCTTATATGATATTAAGCTTATTGATGAAGAAAAGCACAGAAAATTTACAGGAAAATCAAATGATTTAATACTTGAAAATGTTAAGCTTTTGAGTGAATTAGGAGCTAATATAAATATAAGAATACCATTAATTGTAGGAGTAAATGTAGATGATGAAAATTTAGAGGTTAAAAAAATGATAGAGTTTTTAAAGCCTTTGAATATAAAAGCAGTAAGTCTTCTTCCATATCATAATATTGGTAAACACAAGTATGATAAAATTTATAAAAAGTATGAAGGAGAAGAACTACAAAGACCATCAGAAGAAAAATTAGAGGAAATAAAAAGACTGTTTGAGGTAAGTAATTTCAATACTAAGATTGGAGGGTAATAAAATGGCAAGAGGAACTTTTGAGAGAACTAAAAAATTAAGAGAAGAAAGTATTAATGCAGAACCACACATATCTATTGAAAGAGCAGTACTTATGACGGAAGCTTATAAAAAATATGAGGGAAGTGTAGAGATTCCTGTGCTTCGTGCTTTATCATTTAAGCATTATATTGAAAATAGAACTCTTAGCATAAATGATGGAGAATTAATAGTAGGCGAAAAAGGGGATTCTCCTAATGGAGCACCAACATATCCAGAGATTTGTTGTCATACAATGGAAGATTTAGAAGTAATGCATAATAGAGATATAATAAATTTTAGTGTATCTGAAGAAGCAAGAAAAATACATAAAGAAGAAATAATTCCTTTTTGGAAAAAGAGACAAACAAGAGATAAGATAATAAATGCTATGACACCTGAATGGTTAGCAGCATATGAAGCAGGTATGTTCACAGAGTTTATGGAGCAAAGAGCTCCAGGACATACAGTTTGTGGAGATACAATATATAAAAAAGGATTTTTAGATTTAAAGGAAGACATAGAGGCAAGGTTAAAAGAATTAGATTTTCTTAATGATTTAGATGCATATAATAAAAAAGCTGACTTAGAAGCTATGGCAATAGCTTGTGATGCAATGGTTATATTAGGCAAAAGATATGCTGAAAAAGCAAGACAAATGGCAAAAGAGGAAACAGATGAAGCTAAGAAAAACGATTTATTGTTAATTGCTGAAACTTGTGATGTTGTACCAGCTCACAAACCAGAAACTTATCATCAAGCTATACAAATGTACTGGTTTGTTCATATAGGGGTTACTACTGAACTTAATATATGGGATGCTTTTACTCCAGGAAGACTTGACCAGCATCTAAATCCTTTCTATGAAAGAGATGTAGAGAATGGAATACTAGATAGAGATAGAGCACAAGAATTACTTGAATGTTTATGGGTTAAATTTAACAATCAACCAGCACCACCAAAAGTTGGTATAACATTAAAAGAAAGTAGTACATATACAGACTTTGCAAATATAAACACTGGTGGAATAAATCCAGATGGTCAAGATGGTGTTAATGAAGTTAGTTATATAATACTTGATGTTATGGATGAAATGAAATTGATACAACCTAGTTCAAACGTTCAAATAAGTAAAAAGACTCCTCAAAAATTCTTAAAGAGGGCTTGTGAAATATCGAGAAAAGGATGGGGGCAACCAGCATTTTATAATACTGAAGCAATAGTTCAAGAGCTTATGGAAGCTGGAAAGACTATAGAAGATGCTAGACTTGGTGGAACTAGTGGCTGTGTTGAAACTGGATGTTTTGGTAAAGAAGCATATGTTTTAACTGGATATATGAATATTCCAAAAATACTTGAATTAACATTAAATAATGGATATGACCCAATTAGTAAAAAGCAAATAGGTATTGAAACTGGAGACCCTAGAAGCTTTAAATCTTATGAGGAATTATTTGAGGCATTTAAAAAGCAATTACATTATATGATTGACATAAAGGTAGAGGGAAATGCTGTAATAGAAAATATATGTGCAAAACATATGCCTTGTCCACTTATGTCTACAATAGTTGATGATTGTATAAAAAAAGGTAAGGACTATCAAAGAGGTGGGGCAAGATACAACACTAGATATATACAGGGTGTTGGTATAGGCACTATAACAGATAGTTTAACAGCAATAAAATATAATGTATTTGATAAGAAAAAATTTGATATGGATACATTACTTAAAGCACTTGATGCTAATTTTGAAGGATACGAAGCCATACTTAATTTAGTTTCAAATAAGACTCCTAAATATGGAAATGATGATGATTATGCTGATGAAATAATGCAAGAGATATTCAATGCATATTACAATGAGGTAACTGGTAGACCAACTGTTTGTGGTGGAGAATACAGAGTAGATATGCTACCAACGACTTGTCATATATACTTTGGAGAAATTATGGGAGCAAGTCCAAACGGTAGACTTTGTGCAAAACCAGTTTCAGAGGGAATTTCACCTGAAAAAGGTGGAGATACTAATGGACCTACAGCAGTTATAAAATCTTGTGCTAAGATGGACCACATAAAAACTGGAGGAACACTATTGAATCAAAGATTTGCACCATCAGTGGTTCAAGGAGAAAAAGGATTGGATAATATGGCTAATCTAGTAAGAGCATACTTTAATATGGATGGTCATCATATACAATTTAATGTATTTGATAAAAATGTACTGTTAGAGGCTCAAAAGAATCCTCAAGATTACAAAGACTTGATAGTTAGAGTTGCAGGATATAGTGACCATTTCAATAACCTAAGTAGAACATTACAAGATGAGATAATAGGAAGAACTGAGCAAACATTTTAGGATTGTTTGTAAACAAAACTTCTTACTATATAAAAACTGAACTGGTATAATAGAGTATGGATGCTTAGATGCCATTTCAAAAATTTTAGACTAATTATGAGCTAACTTTCTAAATAGGAAGTTAGCTCGTTAAGTTTAATCTAATAATCGTTAAATTTATATTTAATAAGTCATACATATATAAGGAATAAATTATTATTATAATCATAATAAGATTATATTTTATGAGAATAAGATAGTTTTAAGCAGTTAAAATAAAATCAATTTAGCTACTTTAAAATAAAAACTAATAGAAAAAAGGAGATTTGATATGAAAACTTTAGGATTTATTGGTTCAGGAAATATGGGAAGTGCAATGATAGGTGGTATAGTACAATCAGGATTAGTAAAGGCAGAAGATATAACTGTGTCAGACTTAAGTCAATTTGCTTTAGATAAAGTAAAAGAAGAGTTTGGAGTAAATACTACAACTGATTCAAAAGTAGCTGTTACAAACTCTGATGTGGTAATAGTAGCACTTAAACCTAATATATGTGAAAAGGCTTTAACACCACTTAAAGGATTAATAGATGCAAATAAAATAATAGTATCAATAGCAGCAGGTAAAACTATCGAAAGTCTTGAAAGCTTTATAGGTTCAGATAAAAAAATAGTAAGAGTAATGCCAAATACTCCAGCCCTTGTTGGGGAAGGAATGTCGGCTCTTTGTAAAAATAGTAATGTAACTGATGAAGAGTTAAATATGATTAAGGATTTGTTTGAATCATTTGGTGAGGCAGAAATAGTATCAGAATATTTAATGGATACAGTTACAGGTATTAGTGGCTCTTCTCCTGCATATGTATTTATGTTTATAGAAGCTATGGCAGATGCAGCAGTATTAGCTGGTATGCCAAGACAGCAAGCTTATAAATTTGCATCTCAAGCAGTAATGGGGTCAGCTAAGATGGTTCTTGAAACTGGAAAACATCCAGGTGAATTAAAAGATATGGTTTGTTCTCCAGCAGGAACTACTATAGAAGCAGTTAAGGTTTTAGAGGAGGAAGGTTTTAGAGCAGCAGTTATAAAATCTATTGTTGCTTGTATAGATAAATCTAAAGATATGAGCAAATAACAGATATAAATGAGGTTTATCATATTGCTTCTTGGATTACTTTTTTAGTATTTACTTATATTTACAAAGAAATGTATGGGGTACAAGTAAAAGAAGAGTAATTTGTTATGGAAGAAATTTAATGATTGAGTGAGAGTTTATTACTTAAATATTAATACTTAAATAGATATATTTTTAACTATATTTGAAATATACTATTGTAGAAAAAAATTTATAAGTATCATTGTGAGGCTATAAGTAGATTTACGCAAAATAAATTTACCTATAGCCTTTGTAAATTTGAAATAATATTCATAAGATAATAAAATTTACAAATATTTTCTTCACTAATGAGTTTTAAAAATATCTATAGTGTTTTACTTTTGATTATGATAAATACAATAAATATATTCTTATATCGGTTCTATATCAAATATACGAGAAGATAAGAACTTTGAGATTATGCTAAAAATCTGGACTTTATACTTATAGAAGTTTGATTTTACAATCTTACAAAAAAGAGTTAGATAGGAATATAATTAGCTTTTTTATAAATATATAAATGGTATACTATTATTATAGTATTATTGATATTTATATTGGAGGTTGAACATGAGGGATGAAATTTTAAGTTTTATAAATGAATGTGTATTATTTAACAATTTTGATGAACTTAAAAAACAGAGTGGTATAGTAACAGAAGATATAGTAAAAAAGTTTAATTTAAGTAGAACTCAATCAAGTAGATTATTAAATGACTTAGTAAAGTCTGATAACCTTATAAAGATAAATAGTAGACCTGTTATCTTTTTACCTAAAAATAAGATAAATGATGTAATAGGTCCTACGAAAAAGAGTATTTATGAAAATATAGATGAACTTAACAATGAGTGTAAATTATTAAAGCAAGAGAGTGTATTTAATAGTATTATAGGGCATGACAATAGCTTAAAAGAGGTAATAGAACAAATAAAAACTGCTGTACTTTATCCAAATGGTGGGCTTACGATAATGCTAACAGGTGAAAGTGGAGTAGGAAAAACTTTTTTAGCCAGGATAATATATAAATATAGTGTAAGTAGTAATGTATTAGAAAAAAATGCTCCATACAATGTACTAAACTGTGCTCAATATTATAATAATTTGGAGTTATTATCTAGTATACTGTTTGGGCATGTGAAAGGAGCTTATACTGGAGCTAATGAATCTAGAGCAGGGCTAATAGAACAGTCTGATGGAGGTGTCTTATTTTTAGATGAGGTACATAGATTAAATAGTGAAGGTCAGGAAAAGTTATTTACATTTATGGATACAGGTACATTTTCTAGAATTGGAGAGAATGGAGTAAGTAGAAGAGCCAGAGTAAGGTTAGTATTTGCTACGACAGAAAACCTAGCTGAGTTTTTACAAACTTTTTTGAGAAGAATACCTATAAATATTTATGTTCCTAATATAGAAGAGAGAGGGACTATTGAGAAAAGAAGGATTGTAGAACATTTTATATATGAGGAAAGTAAGGTACTTGGTTTGCCTATAGAGATAACTCAAATTACATTAAATACGATTTTAAAGATAAAATTCAAGGGCAATATAGGTGAATGTAAAAATGTAATAAAATATGCATGTGGACGAGCATATGCAAAAAATCAAAGAAGAAATGAAAATATTTTTGTCACTCTTCAAGACCTTCCTAGAAATATTTATATAGAAAATGTAGGTATGTTTCAATTCCAAAGTGGTAAAAGCAAAAGCATTGTATTTTCTCCTAAACAATTTAGTCTTGAAATCTCAAATGGAGAAAATAAAAGAAATATAATATATCAAAGTTTCATAAAATGTTTAGATTACTTTGATAGACTAGAAAAAAATGAAATAACAAAAGAATTATTTAATAAAAAGAGTTCTAGTTTAATGATTAGATTAATGGACAATTTAGTTTTTTCAAATAATGATGAAAACAAAAATGTACTTATGGAGCTTATAATATCTATAATGCAGGATATATTTAGAAACTTAGAAGTTAACAACAATATAAAATACGATGGGAATAATGTATTAGCATTTTCATTTTATCTTTATTTGAAGGATGAGTCTTATCAATTGTCTGATGAATATAAAGCTTTAGAAAATAAATTACTAATATATTTAAAAAAAGAAAATTATAAAGAATACTCTATAGTAAATAAAGTATCAACATTAATAACAAACCGATTGGATATGTACCTTAATAATGTAGATACAATTATAATGATTATATTTATTAAGGCAACAATTATAAGAATGAAATTTAATCAAGTTAATGTGATTATTATAGCACATGGATATGCTACTGCCAGTAGTATGGCGAATGTATGTAATCGTATGCTAGGTAAAAATGTATTTACAGCTATTGATATGCCTATAGATGCTACCATTGCTGATGTATCAAATCAAATGTCTAGATACCTAGAGGGGGATAGAATAAAAAATGGTTTAATTGTATTATTTGATATGGGCTCTCTTAATCTTATATACGAAGATTTAAAGGGTAAGATAAATAGTCCAATGTTATTTATAGACCAAATATCCACTATTTCTGCACTAGAAATAGGAAATTTATTAATGCAAGGTAAAAACATTGAAGAGATTGCAGAAATTATGGATGAAGAAATTAAACTCAATATACAATTGTATTATCCTCAAAAAAATAAAGAATATGCTATAATATCATCTTGTTTTACAGGGATAGGTACTGCTATAAAAATACAACATCTACTTTCAGAAAGTTTAATTGGAATAGTTGATGTTAAAATAATACCTTATGATTATGATAGTCTTGTTTCTATGGGAGATAAAGACTCGATTTTTGAAATGTATGATGTACTGGCTATAGTAGGAACTGCCAATCCAAATGTGGATGGAGTGGATTTTATACTGTTAGAGGATATAATATCAGGAAAAGGAGAAGCTGATGTCTTTAGAATATTTAGTAGAGTAGTAGAAAATGAAAAAATAGAGAACATAAATGACTCTATCATAAAAAATTTTTCATTGATTAGAGTAATAGATAGTCTGACTATTTTGGATTCAAGAAAGATAATAGAGAGAATAGAAGAGGGAATTAATACTTTAGAAAATATTCAAAAAAAAAAGTTTTCAAATGATAAAAAGATTGCTTTATATGTTCATCTAAGTTGCATGATTGAAAGATTAGTTAGAAAAGCTGAAATTGAAGAGTATACTGATATGAATTTGCTAATTAGAAACCATCATAGTGAAGTTAAACTAATAAAAAATGCATTTAGTGTGCTAGAAAAGAGTTATAGTGTGCAAATACCAATTTCAGAAATAGGATACATCTATAATATTATCTATGGTCTACCACAGTAAAATACAAGATTATAAAATAAATAAATGAAATTTAAAAAAGTATGCCACTATTTGGCATACTTTTTGCTTTTATATATAAATAAGAGGATAAAAATCTTAATATATGATGGAGGATTTTAGGAAAATGGTATCTTTAATGAGAATTGATGACAGATTAATACATGGTCAGGTAGCATATGGATGGGCAACATCACTAGGTATAAATGTAATACTAGTTGCAAATGATGAAGTAAAAAATGACCAAATGAAAGCTATGTCATTAAATTTAGCTAAACCTAGCAATGTAACTTTATATATAAGGGGGGTAGAGGAATCTGGAGAAATAGTAGAAAAATTTGCTTCTTCAAAGAAAAGTAATGTATTAGTATTGGTAAAAAACACCAAAGATGCTTTAATTGTAGTTAAAAACTCAGGAGGCGTTTTAAAAGAAATAAATGTAGGGGGATTAAGATATGAAGAAGGAAAAAAGAAACTTACAGATTTAGTTGCTGTTGATGATAGTGATATAAATAACTTTAAAGAAATAATTGATTTGGGGATTGATATAGAATTCAGAATGTTACCTAGAGATAAAAAGAAACGACTACAGGATTTAATAAAATAATTTAAGGAGGAAGAAAATGAAAAAATTTTTAATTGCAACACATGGAGAATTGTCTAGAGAACTTGTTGACACAAGTAAATTAATAATTGGTTCATTAAATAATGTTGAGTATTTTTGTATGACAAAGGATAAGTCAACAGATGATGCTGAGAAAGAAATTAGAAGTATATTATCAAATAACAAATATAGTGAAGAATTTGTTGTTTTAACAGATGTGTTTGGTGGAAGTGTAGCAAATATATGTACAAATTTACTTTTACAAGGGCTAAAATTTGAGTTATTGACAGGAGTAAATCTACCAATGCTTTTATCTATTCTTTTATTAGTTGAGGAAGATACAAAATTACTAGTTAAATCAGGTTTGGAGGAAGCAAAAAATGGAATTGTTTATGTAAATGAATTATTAGAAAATATGAATAAAATAAAAAATGTAATGTAGTTTAATATAAATTAAACTAAGTTAAGATGGAGGTTTACTATGTTAGTACAAGCTATTATGTTAGCTATTGTAGCAGGATTTGGTATATTAGATGGACGTATATTTGGTCAATCTATGCTTGATAGACCAATAGTTACAGGTATGTTAGTAGGATTAGTTTTAGGAGATATAAAATCAGGGATTATGATTGGTGCACAGCTTGAATTAATTTGGATGGGAATTGCAGGTATAGGAGCAGCTACTCCTCCAGATGTAGTAACTGGTGGTGTATTAGGTACAGCTTTTGCTATATTATCAGGAAATGGTGCAGAAGTTGCTCTAGCAGTAGCAGTGCCAGTAGCAGTCTTAGCGCAATCTCTTGGAGTATTAGTTAGAATAGTAAATTCATACTTTTCTCAAAAGGCAGTTTTTTATGCTAAACAGGCTGATTTTAAGAAGGTTACCATAATGATGTGGTTACCAGTAGTATTATTCTTTTTAAGTACATCAGTTCCAACCTTTTTAGCAATTATGATTGGTGCTGATAAAGTTACAGTATTAATAAATGCAATACCTAAAGTTATATTAGATGGGTTAGGCGTTGCAGGAACATTGTTACCAGCAGTAGGATTTGCATTACTTATGGATATGTTACTTTCAAAAAAGATGTCAGTATTTTTCTTTATAGGATTTCTGTTAGCATCTTATGGCGGGTTAGATATAACTGCTATAGCTCTATTTGGAGTATGTGTAGCAGTTGTGCTAAATTTCTATATCAATAACAAAGAAAATAATCAAAATCCTCAATTAGCAATTAATACTTTAACGGAAGGAGAGATTGACTTTGAATAAACTAACAAAAAAAGAATTAAGAAGTATGTTTTGGCGTTCATTTGCTCTTCAAGGTGCATTTAATTACGAAAGAATGCAAAACTTAGGTTACTGCTATTCAATGTTACCTGCAATAAAGAAGTTATATAATAAGAAAGAAAATCAAGCAAAAGCAATAGAAAGACATTTGGAGCTTTTTAATACAACGCCAGTGGCAGTTCCTACCATATTAGGTATAACAGTAGCTATGGAAGAGGAAAATGCTAATAATCCAGAATTTGATGAAAGTTCAATTAGTGCTGTAAAAACAGCTCTTATGGGACCTCTTGCAGGAATTGGTGATTCACTATTTTGGGGGACATTTAGGATTATAGCAGCTGGAGTAGGAGTATCACTTGCAAAAGAAGGTAATATATTTGGACCACTATTATTCTTGATATTATACAATATACCAGCATTTGCTCTTAGAATATTTGGACTTAAATATGGGTATCAAGTCGGAGTAAATTCTCTTGAAAGAATACAAAGAGAAGGGCTTATGGAGAAAATAATGTCTATGGCTACAACTGTTGGTTTATTTGTTGTAGGAGGAATGGTTGCAACTATGTTAAGTATAACTACTCCTCTTAAATTTAACTTAAATGGTGCAGAAGTAGTTTTACAAGATATATTAGATAAAATAATACCTAATATGTTACCTTTAACTTTTGCATTTGTAATATATTACATGTTAAGGAGGAAGGTAAGTGTAACAAAATTGACCATAGGCATTATAGTAGTAGGAATTGCTTTACATGCTATAGGTCTGTTATAGAAGTTAAATTATAATTTATTAATATATAGATAAGGAAGGTGTACAAAATGACGATACAAGATTATATGCTAGAAACACCCGTTAAAATGAGAGAAATTATATCTAATGCAGATAGATTATTTAATGAAGTTAAGAAAGAAAACATAAAAAAGATTATAATAACAGGTTCAGGTACTAGCTATCACTCAGGAGTGCAAGTACAACCATATTTACAAAATTTATTAGACATAGATGTTGTGAAGATGTATCCATTTATGATAACTGAAGATACATTTAAGTTTGATAATGAAAATACTCTAGTAGTAGGTATATCTCAAGGTGGGAGTAGTTATTCTACATACAATGCTATGAAGTTAGCTGAAGACAAAGGTTGTAAAATAGCATCTATGGCAGGTTGTAAAAATGCTCTAATAGATGAGATTTCTGACTATATATTAACAGTAAATTGTGGTGAAGAAAAATCTGGAGCTAAAACAAAAGGATACTATTGTACAAAATTAAACTTGATGTTATTAGGTCTTCAAATAGCTAGAGAAAAAGGTTTAATATCTAGTGAAAAGTATAGTGAGGAAATAAATAAGATATTAGATGCAATTGATAGATTTGAAGCAGTGTACAAGTTGTCTAAACAATGGATTGAAAGAAACAAAGAAAAGTTAGTTAATTCTAAAGAAATAAGAATAATAGGTCATTCTGATATATATGGAGATACATTAGAATCAGCATTAAAATTATTAGAAACAATGAGAATACCTGTAACTGGATATGAATTTGAAGAGTTCATACATGGTATATATAATGCTATAAACAGTGATTCTACTATATTTATACTTGATACGGGAAAAGAGCCTAGAGTAAATAAGATGATTGATGTACTTTCTGGATGGACAGAAAATGTATTTGCTATAGGGAGAGATGTTATAGAAAACGATAAAAACTTAAAAATAGATATTACAGATAATCCTTACTATCAAACTTTTAATTTCATAGTACCTATACAACTAATATGTGGAGAAATACCTGCATTAAGAGGTATAGACCCAAGTATTCCAAAAGATACTAAATTCCACATGAAGTTAGGTAGCAAGAAGTTGAATAAGTAAAAAAGAAGAGGCTGTCTCAGAAAAGAGATAAGCCTTTTTCTCGAGACACCCCCTTCTATGTTATTTTAAACTAAAATATTTACATATTAGTGTATACTACTTTTTTTATTATTGTCTTCCTCATCTGAGCAAGAACTAGCATTTGGACATCCAGAGCAAGCAGAACATCCACTACAGCCACTTCCGTTTTTTGTAGACTTGAATTTATTAAATAAAATAAAAAGTGCCAGGACTATAATTATTCCACCTATCAAAGCCTCCATTATTGAATTACCCATAAACAATACTCCACCTATACTTTTAACTATAAAAGCCATTATCCATGCTAGTATAAATTGATATGTAAATGATGCAAACATCATTTTATTGCCGTATTCTTTTTTCATAGTTGCAAGTGCGGCTATACATGGAGTATATAAAGCAGTAAATATCAAGAAAGTATATGCAGTAATTCCATTAAATATTGTTGGCAAGACAACAGTTAAATTACCATATAGTATATTTAAAGAGTTTACTACGATTTCTTTTGCTCCAAGACCACTTAAAATGGCAACTGAAGTTCTCCAATCATCAAAACCAAGAGGTTTGAATATAGGAGATATAATATGCCCTAGAGTAGCCAAGAAGCTTACATTTATATCTTCTGTATATCCAAAAACATTGAATGAAGAAAGTCCCCAAATTACGACTGACATTGCAAACATGACAGTAACAACTCTTATCAAGAAGCCTTTTGATTTATTCCATGTATTTTTAACAAGTGCATCTATAGTAGGTATTCTATATTCTGGCAATTCTAATATAAATGGTTCAGCCTCTGTTTTAAATGCTGTTTTATTTAAGAATAATGCAACTACAATTGCCATAATTATACCAACTAAGTACAGTGATGTAGTTACTAAAGCAGCATTATGTGGAAAGAATATAGCTACAAATAGTGCATATATAGGTAACTTTGCTCCACAAGTCATAAGTGGTGCAATAAGAGCTGTAACTCTTCTATCCTTTTCACTTTCCAATGTTCTAGTTGCCATTATAGCTGGAGAAGAACATCCCATTCCCATAACTATAGGTATAAATGCTTTACCAGATAGACCAACTTTTCTCATAACCTTATCCATTAAAAATGCTGTTCTTGACATATATCCACTATCTTCAAACAACGATATACCAAAGAACAATGTAAATATTAAAGGGAAAAATGGTAAAGTGCCACCAACACCTCCAATTATTCCATCAACTATAAGCGATTTAAACCATGGGCTAGAGTTAGATAATATATCACTAACAGGTACAGAAATATAAGCTTCTATAAGACTAGCAAATCCTTCTTGTAGTGGTCCTCCAACCCAATCAAAGGTAAATTTAAATAAGAGGAACAATATACCAATAAATATCGGATATGCTAATATAGGATTTAAAACTATATTGTCTATTTTATCACTGATAGATTTTCTCTGTGTATATGTAGTTTTTGTACATCTTGATAAAATGGATTCTAATTTTTTATATGTTTCTGTTTCACTTCCAAAGTTTTTTTGATATATAAATGCTTTTTGTGTAGCTCCCTTAATTTCTTCTTCTATCCTATCAACACCATTTTTCTTTTTTGCTATAATTGGAACAACAATTACTCCAAGTTCTTCGCCTAGTTTTTTAGCATCTATATTAACTCCTTTAGATTCTGCAATGTCTAACATATTAAGCAGTATCACTATAGGCTTGTTAAACTGCATAAGTTGAGTTGTTAAGTAAAGGTTTCTCGATAAATTAGAGGCATCAACTACATTTACTATTACATCGACATCTTCATTTTCTAAATATGATTTAGAAACCTTTTCTTCATTTGAGAAAGTATCCATTGCATATATACCAGGTAAATCGACAACTTTTATTTCTTTCCCAAGAAATCCTTCTTTTTTTTCTATAGTAACACCAGGCCAGTTACCTACATATTGATTTGAACCTGTAAGTAGGTTAAAAACAGTAGTTTTACCGACATTTGGGTTTCCTAATAATGCTACATTAATCACAGGTAGCTCCTCCTCTATTATTGTAAAGAAATATTTTTAGCATCAGATTTTCTAATCGCAAGGTCAAAACCTCTAAATCTAATTATAATTGGGTCTCCAAATGGGGCAACCTTTTTAACTTCTATTTCAGTACTATTTATACATCCAAGTGCAAGTAATCTTTTAGATAATTTAATGTCTCCATCTATACTATTAATAAGTCTTTTTTCTCCTATTTTTAAATCATAAACAGTCATTATTAACACCTCCTAATGAAATTCATTATCATTAAAATTGTAACAAGTATGATACAAAAAGTCAAGAATTATAGAGTCAATTGCACGTTGAAATAACTAATATTTATTCTAAATAGATTAAAAAATATTTTAGTTTAAATTAGGTGTTTTTATATATTTTGTATTATAATGTAAGATGATAGATAAAATTTGAAGGAGTTAACTTAATGAAAACTAGAAAAATGACTTTTTTAGGTCTTATGATAGGATATAGTTTAGCTTTATACGTACTAGAGACATATATACCAAATCCTCTTATAGTTATATTTCCAGGGGCGAAATTAGGTTTGAGCAATATTATAACTTTAATTTCATTAATGTTGTTAGGTGTCAAAGATACTGTTATAATTGTTACTATCAGGGTAATTTTGTCATCAATATTCGCAGGCCCTTTATCATATCTACTATTCAGTATAGGAGGAGCTTATCTAAGTCTTTTATTTATGTATTTAGCAAGTAAAATAAAAGATTTATCACTGATAGGGATAAGCATTATAGGTGCAATAGGGCATAATATAGGTCAATTAATAGTTGCAAGTTTAATTATAGAAAATATACTTGCTATAGGATACTTACCATTTATGTTAATGGCGTCATTAGTAACTGGTATGTTTGTAGGTTTAGTATCTAGGTATACAATACCTAAATTAAAACATTTTTATAGTAAGTTTTATTGACATAATATTGACAAAATATAATATTGTTTGATAAAATGTATATAAAAATATACAAATTTGTAATAGTGGTGATTATTATGGCGAACAATGAATTAGAAGCGTTAAAAAATGAGATTGAAGCAGTTAGGGAAGAGATAAATACATACATAGAATATCCAGAAATATTTCAAGAAGAGTTAGTAGAATCGAGTAAGAAAATAGATATATTAATAAATAAATACATGTACCTAAGCAAATAGCCCACAGTTGTGGGTTTTTTTGTATCAAAAATTAACAGATGGCTATATTTTACATATATTAATAATAATATTAAGATATAAAATAGTATTTCTGATGTGTAAATTATCTGTAGGGCATAAGTTGTGATTAAGTCAGGAGGGTTTTATATTATGATTGATATAGGAAGTAAGGAGATAGCAATAAGGTTACTATTAGCTTTAATAATAGGAGGAATAATAGGTCTAGAGAGAGAAAAAATAAGACAGTTTGCAGGCTTTAGGACACATATATTAATTGCAATAGGTTCTTGTATTGTTTCAATAACTTCGATTCGGTTATTTTTTGATTATAATTTGTATACAAATGCTGACCCAGCAAGAATGCCTGCTCAAGTATTATCTGGAATTGGTTTTTTAGGTGCAGGAGCAATTTTAAAAAATAAAGGTGGAGTAAAAGGGCTTACTACAGCTGCTGGAATGTGGGCAACTGCATGTATTGGTATAGCAGTGGGTTATGGTTATTATGAATTATCAATTTTAGGTGGATTATTTGTAATGATAGCATTATTTGTGCTTAGGATAATCAATATATTTTTATTTAGTCAAGAAAAAAATGTATTGATATTAAAATTAAGCAATTTGGATTCTATACCTTTTTTATATGATAAATTTGAAAAAAATCAACTTATTGTAAGAAATATGGAAATAGAATGTCGTAATGAAGAATACTGGAAGGTCAATTTTATTGTATCCTATGATAAAAGAATATACTTACACGATGTTATGAAAGAAATAAATATGATAGAAGGAGTAATAAATGTAGATTATTTGGACTAAAATATATACAATATATTTTGTAAAGTGAATAAAATATAAAACAAATAAAAATAGAGGTGTATGATATGGGAACTGATAGAAGTACGATAGAAGAAAAGTATAAATGGAAGATAGATAAGATGTACTCTAGTAAAGAGGAAATTGAAAAAGATATAAGCAAAGTAAAAAATCTTATCCAAGAGGTAAAAGAATATAAGGGGAAACTTTCTGAGAGTAAGGAGAATTTGTATAAAGTATTAAATATCTCTGAAAATGCATCTAGAATTGTTCAAAATTTATATGTATATACTCATATGAAACAACACGAAGATACTAGAATTAATGATAATCAAGGAAGAGCCACTAAGACAGAAATGCTATCTACTGATTTAGGTGTGGCTACTTCTTATATAGTTCCAGAAATACTGGCAATAGAAGAAAATAAGTTAAGTGAATACTTAAAAGATGAGAAGTTATCTTTTTATACAAAATATATAAAGGATATATTGAGAGATAAACCACATACTTTGAGTGAACGAGAAGAAGAAATACTTGCAGCCACATCAGAATTATCGACAGTTCCAGAAAATGTATACGATATGTTAGCATATGCAGATATGGAATTTCCTGAGATAGAAGATGAAGAAGGTAATAAGGTCAAGCTTTCTCATTCAAACTACTCTTTATTTATAAAAAGTAAAAATAGTAGAGTTAGAAAAGACGCTTTTGAAGGTGAATTTTCAACTTATGAGAAATATAAAAATACATTTGCATCAACACTTTATGGTGGAATAAAGTCAGAGATATTTTACGCAAAAACTAGAAAGTATAATTCAGCAATAGAAGCGTCTTTATTTTCAGATGATGTAAGTTTAGATGTCTATAATAATCTTATATCAGCTATAGATGCAAGTCTTCCTACTTTAAATAAGTATGTTGAGCTTAAAAAGAAATTTTTAGGATTGAATGAAATACACATGTATGATTTGTATGTTCCTTTGACAGATAAATTTGACATGGATATACCATATGATAAGGCACAGGATATCATATTAGAGGCACTTAAGCCTTTAGGAGAAGAATACTTGAAGGTTATAAAAAGTGCTTTTGACGAAGGTTGGATTGATGTATATGATAATGAAGGTAAAAAAGGAGGAGCTTATTCTTGGGGAAGTTATGATTCTCATCCTTATATATTAATGAGCTATAAAAATGACCTTAATTCTCTATTTACTTTAATCCATGAATTAGGTCACTCTGTCCATAGTCATTATTCAAGAACAAGTCAACCATTTTTATATTCAGACTATAAGATATTCGTTGCAGAAGTTGCGTCTACACTTAATGAATTACTTCTTATAAATTATTTATTAGAAAATTCTAAGTCTAAAGATGAAACTGTATACCTATTAAATTACTATTTAGAACAATTTAGAACTACAGTTCATAGACAAACTATGTTTGCTGAGTTTGAAAAGATTGTACATGAAAAGGTAGAGAGCAAAGAACCACTTACTGCTGATGAATTTACTGACATATACTACAAATTAAATGAAAAGTATTACGGAAAATCTGCAATAGTAGATAAACAAATTGGAATAGAATGGGCTAGAATTCCTCATTTTTATTCAAATTTCTATGTGTATAAGTATGCTACAGGATTTTCTGCTGCAAGTGCTTTAAGTCAACAGATACTTTCAGAAGGAAGTACTGCTGTAGATAGATATATAAACTTCTTAAAAAGTGGAGGGTCAGAGTATCCTTTAGAACAATTAAAATCTGCTGGTGTGGATATGACGAAAAAAGAATCTATAGAAGAAGCTTTAAATGTATTTTCTAGTTTAGTTAATAGACTGGAAAAAGAGCTATAATATATAAATAGATTAATGAATTAAGTAAAAACTTGTAATAATATTAGACAAGTATGCTATACTCACATACTTCTATATACTAAAGGTTACTTAAAAAATTTAATATAATTTCAAATATACTATATAAAATAAAATATTTACATGTATTTAACAATGTTTACACTTACTTAACCTCGCTCTAATATTTATTTAACAAAAATTATGTATCATTAAAACATGGATAATATGAAAACAAAAAAATTAAAATATAAGCGGGGGTAAGTAAAATGTTTAAAAAGAAAATAGGAGTTCTTTTAGCTAGTACAATGCTAGTTGGAGCTTTAGCAGTAGGATGTGGTTCTAATTCAGGAGGTTCAGGTGATTCAAGTAAAGTTTCTGTTTCAGGTTCAACTTCAATAGGTCCTCTTATGGAAACTATCGCAGAAAAGTTTCAGGGAAAAAATCAAGGTGTTAGTGTAGAAGTACAACAAATTGGTTCTTCTGGAGGTATAAAAAATGCCATAGAAGGAACATCTGAAATAGGAATGAGCTCAAGAGATTTAAAAGATGAAGAAAAAAGTGCTGGATTAAAGGAAACTAAGATAGCAATAGATGGTATAGCATTGATAACTAATACTGCTAACCCAGTAAAAAATCTAACAATGGACCAAGTTAAAGGTATATATACAGGAAAGATAACTAACTGGAAAGAAGTAGGAGGAAATGATGCACCAATAGTAATAGTATCAAGAGAAGAAGGTTCAGGAACTAGAGATGGATTCCAAGAAATTGCTGGATTTAAGTCAGAAGAACTAACTAAAGATGCACAAATAAGTGATGGTTCAGGAAATATAAAAACTACAGTTGAAGGAAATAAAAATGCTATAGGATATATATCATTTGGATATGTTGATGAGAAAGTAAATAGTTTAAAAGTAAATGATGTTGAAGCAACCGACGAAAATGTAATAGATAATAAATATCCAATATCAAGACCATTTATATTAGTCAATAAGGAAGATGGTTTATCAGAAAAAGGTAAAGCTTTAATAGACTATATATTGAGTGATGAAGGACAAGCACTTGTTTCAGAAAAAGGATTTATTAAAGTTAAATAAGTAAGATGAATATTTAATATAAGATAAATATATAGTACCCTGTAAGATAAGCTTATAAAAATGTTGCTATAACTTGCAGGGTATTGTCTATTATTGGGCATCTAGAGATATATGTAGCATAAAAGTTAAATTTAGTTAACAAATCTTAATAGCAGATATAGGTAATAAATTATACATAAACTGTATTATTATCTGTATCTGCTATTTTGATATAGAGAAACACCATTATATGTAAAGTAAATGTCAAATATAGTTTTAAAAGTAAAATTAATGTTAAAAAAGTGAATATAATTTTACACTTGCTTAACTTAATCCTAATATAGATTTAACTTAAAAAAAGTAGAATAAAAGTGCAGGAAATTTGATGAAGATGAATTATAAAAATTTAAATTTTGAATACAGAACGAAAATCGATAAGTATATTTTAATGGGAGGATATTATGATAGTAAAATCTAGATTAGTAGGTTTAGAAAAAAATGACAATAATGGCAATAAAACAAAATACGTAATTGAAAAAGTAGCAAAAAATATTTTTCTACTTAGTGCTTTAGTAGCAGTTGCAAGTTTACTTTTGATAATAGGATTCGTATTTTATAAAGGGCTAAGACCATTTATATTTGAGGGATACTCATTTATAGACTTTTTAACTGGTGCAGATTGGGTTCCTTCTGCTAATAAATTTGGAATATCATCTATGATAGTAGCATCAATATTTGCAACACTTGGAGCACTTGTGATAGGAGTACCAATTGGTATATTAACATCTGTATTTATAGCAGAAGTAGCACCTAAAAGATTAGCAAAAATAATGTCACCAGCAGTTGAACTTTTAGCAGGTATACCTTCAGTATTATATGGTGTATTTGGTCTTGCAGTGATAGTTCCAACGATACAAACTATATTTAATCTTCCAAAAGGTCAAAGTTTGTTGGCAATAGTAATAGTACTAGCAGTAATGATGTTACCGACAATAATATCTGTATCAGAAACAGCAATAAGAGCAGTACCAAAAGCATACAAAGAAGGCTCATTAGCACTTGGTGCATCAAAAATAGAAACAATATTCAAAGTTGTATTACCTGCTGCGAAATCTGGAGTATTGGCTGCAGTAGTGTTAGGAGTAGGAAGAGCTTTAGGTGAAACAATGGCAGTAATACTTGTCGCAGGAAACTCACCAGTTATGCCAACTGCAATAACAGATAGTGTAAGACCACTTACAACTAATATAGCACTTGAAATGGGGTATGCATTTGGTACACATCAAGAAATGTTATTTGCAACTGGAGTAGTATTGTTTACATTTATATTAATTTTAAACTTAGTTTTAAATAAACTTTCAAATAAGGTGGTAAATTAAGATGAGAAAGTTCAAAGAGAATCTATTGAAGTCATTAGTATATCTATCAGCACTATTTACAATAGTATCATTAGTAGTTATAGTGGGATTTATAGTTATAAAGGGAATTGGAAACATGAATTTTAATTTCTTATTTAGCAATTATTCAGCATCAGGTGATGGTGGTATACTTCCAATGATAATTACAACATTATATACTGTAGTAGTTTCTATAGTTGTAGCAACTCCTATAGGAATATTGGCTTCTATATATTTACAAGAATATGCTAAAAAAGGAAAAGCAGTTACTGCTATAAGATTTGCAACTGAAAGTTTATCAGGGATACCATCTATAGTGTATGGATTATTTGGAGGAATTTTCTTTGTTGTTACATTAAAAATGGGGTATTCAATAGTTGCAGGTTCGCTTACAGTTGCAATAATAATATTACCAGTAATAATTCGTACAACAGAAGAAGCTTTAAAGACAGTTCCTCAAGCGTATAGAGAATCATCATTAGCATTAGGAGCTACAAAATTTCAAACTTTATATAAGGTAGTACTTCCAAGTGCAATACCAGGAATCTTATCTGGAGTAATCTTATCAGTTGGTCGTATAATTGGAGAGTCAGCTGCAATATTACTTACAGCAGGTACTGTAGCTAAGATGCCAGGAGGAATATTCGATAGTGCAAGAACATTAACTGTACACTCATACTTACTGACTAAAGAGAGTGGAGATATAGCGACGGCAGCTAGTATAGGAATTGTTTTAATAGTAATTGTATTAGCACTAAACATGTTAGCAAGATTTGTTGCTAAGAAATTAAATAAGGCTAATTATTAAATTTAAGAGGTGTGAATAATGGAATTAATCGATAAGATAAAAATGAGTGTAAAAGATTTGGATTTATTTTATGGTGATAAGCAAGCTCTAAAGAAAATAAATATGGATATAAAAGAGAATAAGGTTACTGCTTTAATAGGTCCATCTGGATGTGGGAAATCAACTTTTATAAGGACGTTAAATAGAATGAATGACCTAATAGAGGATGTAACAATTAAAGGAAACATTTTTGTTGATGGAGAAGATATATATACTTCAGATGATGTTATAAATCTCCGTACTAAAGTTGGAATGGTATTTCAAAAGCCAAATCCATTTCCGATGAGTATATATGATAATGTGGCATATGGTCCTCGTACACAGGGGCTAAGAGATAAGAAGCAATTAGATAAAATTGTAGAAGAAAGCTTAAAAGGAGCAGCTATTTGGGATGAGGTTAAAGATAGACTTAAGTCATCTGCACTAGGACTTTCTGGAGGACAACAACAGCGTATATGTATAGCAAGAGCAATTGCAATGAGACCAGAAGTTATTCTTATGGATGAACCTACATCTGCTTTAGACCCAATTTCAACATTAAAAGTAGAGGAACTTATAGAGGATTTAAAAAGAGACTACACAATAGTCATAGTTACACATAATATGCAACAAGCTGCTCGTATATCAGATGAAACAGCTTTTTTCTTAAATGGAGAGGTTATAGAATTTAGCGATACAAAAACTATGTTTACCACTCCTGTAGATAAAAGAACAGAAGACTATATAACTGGTAGATTTGGTTAAAATATATAACTATAAAGGAGTTAGACAATGGTCAATAATAGCTTAGATATAAGTATTGATACTTTAAAAGAACAAACAGTACTTATGATAGAAAAATGTGAAGAAGCAATAGAGAAGTCTGTGACTTGTATGATAGAGAAGGATTTAGAGGGTGCAAGAAAAGTAGTAGAAGATGATGAAGAAATAAATAAATTAAGAGAAGAAATAAGAGATAAAAGTATAGAGCTAATAGTATTAAAGCAACCAATGGCAAGGGATTTAAGATTTATCTATTCATTGGGGAATATATCGATAGAGTTAGAAAGAATAGGAGATTATGCAGCAAATATAGCTAGAGAAATGTTGAAGATAGGTGGAGAAGCTTATATAAAAGAGTTGATAGATATTCCTAAAATGGCAAAAGAATGTAGGGATATGATGTCTCAGACTAGAGAAGCTTTAATCTCATTTGATGCTAGTATAGCTTATAATGTTGGAACTAAAGATGATATTGTAGATGGATTGTATGAACAAGTACAAATTGATTGTTTAAAAATAATGCATGAAAATTCAAATACCATAGACCAAGGGGTAAAACTTTTACTTATAGGAAGATACCTTGAACGAATTGGAGACCATATAACAAATGTATGTGAAAAGATAATTTTTGCAATTGAAGGTAAAATGGTAGAGATAGGATAAAAAACTGCTTTAAAGCAGTTTTTTTATTGTCCAAATTAATAAGTAATTGATAAAAAAATATGATTAATGGGTAAATTTAAAAAATTGTGATATACTAGGAACATACTAAATATGAGGATGCGTATTTTATAGAAGATGCTTTTTAGGAGGTGGAACTTTGAAACTTCAAAAGATGGGTATGAGGACTATAAAAACAGGAATTAGTGTCACTTTATGTATGATTCTTGGTGACTATCTAGTAGAGAATATGTTTTATTCTCTAGTAGCATGTATAATTTCTGTTCAAGATACGGTAAAAGGTTCTTTAAAGACAGGAATCAATAGAGTGGAAGGTACTATTTTAGGTGGTATAATAGGATTCATATTTGCCATCATTAAAGCTGGAGACCCTTTTTTATGTGGTCTAGGAGTAATGTGCTCAATATATTTATGCAATCTGTTTAAAATAAAGTCAGTAGTAGTTGCCTGTGTAACCTTTCTGGCTATACATCTAGGTGTAGGAAATAGTGACCCTGTGTATTATTCTTTACATAGGGTGTTAGATACATCTGTAGGTGTTTTGTTTGGAGTACTTGTTAATTATTATGTGGCTAGACCAAATTATCTAAATAGTGTTATAGATGAATTTAAAAAGATAGAAGAACTTTCAATGTTACTTATTGAAGATAAAATTCTTAGAAAAGAAAATTTAAATGTCGAGAAATTTGAAGAAGAAGTAGAAAAATTGGAAGAAATATATTCAAAACTTATTGATGAGTTGGATTATAGTTTGAGCGAGACTAATATAGAAAAAATTGAGAATGCCTTAAGGATATGTAGAGAAATCCATTTTCATATGCAATCTATAGAGTTACTTGAAAATAAACTTTATTTAAAAGAGCATACATATAAATACCTTAAGAAAATATATAATGTGGATGAATTGGATTGGAATATCGATGAAGAAAAAAGTCCTGTATTCAACTATCATTTAATGAAAATAATGCTTGAAATAGAGATGTTAAAGAAATTAAATAAATTATATCAATAATAGCAAGTAAATAATAAATAAAAAATAGTATCTTTGTAAATATTAAACATATATAAGTTTAATTTACGGAGGTACTATTTTTTATGGATACTAGAAATGATAATTCTAAAATATTAGAAATATATAAGATGAAGCTTTTTGGCGAACTTGTAAAGGCAGTGTGGAATGATGACATAGAGGATATTGAAAACTTACCTAATAAAATTTTAAATGAAGATTTAAATGATAATTTAAAGAATTATTTTGGTGAAAAATTCGATAAAGATACTATGATAAATTTAATTAGGGTAACTATGGGATTGGATGTGACAGGAGATACAGATAAAAATCTAAAAGATGCACTACATGAAGCTGTAAATTTAGATGAAGTTAAAAGACCAATAATATCTATAATATCAGATGCTTGTAAATATTGTGATGAAAATAATAAGGAAGATGAGTCATGTAAGATAAGAAGTAAGCATATTAATTGTAATGAGGAAGATGTATGTAGTGCTTGTGGTGATTGTGTATCAAGATGTAAGTTAGGTGCAATATCAGATAAAATAGAATTTATACCAATGATAAAGTTATTGAAAGATATAAAGAGTCCTGTGTATGCAATAGTTGCGCCAGCTTTTGTAGGGCAGTTTGGAAAAGATGTGAGCCCTGGTAAGTTAAGAACTGCATTAAAAAAGATAGGATTTGAAGATATGGTAGAAGTTGCTTTGGCAGCAGATATGCTTACTGCAAAAGAAGCATATGATTATTATGAACATATGAAAAAGGATGAAAAAGGATGCTTTATAACTAGTTGTTGCTGTCCTATTTGGGTCAGCTTGATACAAAATAGTTTTCCTCAGATACTGGAGAATGTATCACCATCTGTTTCTCCTATGATTGCTTGTGGGAGAGCTGTAAAAATTTTAAATCCAGATGCTAAAGTTGTATTCATAGGTCCTTGTATGGCAAAAAAGAAAGAAGCAATGTTAGAAGATATAAAGGATGCAGTTGATTTTGTGCTTACATTTAAAGAGCTACAAGAAATATTTGATGCATTAGAGTTAAATCCAGCAATAATGGATGAGAGTAATAGAGTAGAGGCATCTCTTTCAGGTAGAGTTTATGCTAGAACAGGAGGTGTAAGTAAGGCAGTTAAATTATCAGTTAGAAGAATTGATAAAAATATAAGATTTGAAGAAAAAGCACTTGAAGGAACAAAAGAGTGTATGGACGGTCTAAAGAAAGTTCTAAATAAAGAAATAGAAGCTACATTTATAGAAGGAATGGGGTGTGTAGGAGGCTGTGTAGGAGGTCCTAAACGTATTTTAAGTGTAGAAGAAGGTACTAAGAATGTTGATGAATATAGTGAAAGTACAAATATGGAAACTCCATTTGATAATTTAAATGTATTACAATTTTTAACTTCTTTGGGAATCAAAAGAGTAGAATCTCTAGGAGAAAAGGAAGAAGAAAAAGTTAAAAAAATATTTAGTAGAGATATAAAAAGTAATAAGAAGGAGAATAAGTATAAAAAATAATTTTTACTCTTAAACTTATTCTTTTATAAAAGGGAGATATGGGGGATGAAAATTAAAGATAATAAGGCTACTTTTCATGTAATGATAAGGTTATTTCTTATAGCTGTTTTAATTTTAACTGGGACATTATTGGAAGAAAAAATCAATAATGTTCCAGTCCAAAATATAAGCACAAAAGGTGAAAATACACTAGAATTACTTTCTCAAGGGAATACATTAGGAGAAATTATGTATAAAGCATCTCAAGAAGAAACAAAAGGACCAGGAGCTACTTCTGAAAAAGTAGCGTACATAACAATAGATGATGGACCATCAAAATATACAAATGCACTACTTGATATTTTAAAAGAAAATGATGTCAAAGCGACATTTTTCATGCTTAATCAAAACATGAAAAACCACAAGGAAGAAGTAAGAAGAGTCTTAGAAGAGAAAAATTCAATAGGTTTTCATAGTGTAAGTCATGATATACATAAGCTATATAAAAGCCCAGAAGTAACAGTCGGGGAATTTAATACATGCAATAATACTCTGCAAGATATAACTGGTCAGAGTTCAAAATTAATAAGATTACCATATGGAAGTAAGCCATATATGCCAGAAGGTTCATATAATAAACTTATGGCAAATGATTATTTAATTTGGGACTGGAATTTGGATACACAAGATTGGAAGTGTTCTACAAGTCAGATAGTAAGTAATATATTATATTATGGAAGAAAAAGAGATGAATTAGTAGTACTAATTCATGAGAAAGAGCAAAGTTTAAATGCTTTAAATAACATTATAAGAATCTTAAAAGAGAGAGGGTATACAATATTGCCAATTACAGAAAATATCACACCTAAAAATTTCTGGCAAGAAAACTTATAATAAATTTAAATATGGTAAAAAATAAAGTAAATTATTTATGAAATAAAACATATAATTTACAAAATAGAATATAAAAAATAAAGCATAAGAAATATAATGTAAATAGAATATAATCTAAAATCAATAAAAAGATGTTAAAATTTAAACAAAATAATAGTATAATTATTGACATTATAAGACAAAATAAGTTGAAAAAAATAGTATAGGATATAATAATCAGCATAGAATATAAAAAAATAATTAAGAAAATTCAGAAAAAATAAAATAAAAATGATTGACAAAGAGAATAATATTTGTATATAATAATATGTAATATTAAAGACTGAGAAGAAGAGGAGTAAGTAAATACTACTAAAAGAGAGGAAAATTCACTGGCTGTAAGATTTTCTAAGTACAAGGTTTACTGAACGTAGCTTTGGAGTTTCTAAACTGAACTGTTAGTAAGTTTAGACGGTTAGAACCGTTAAATTCTTTGAGAGTCAAAGTTGATAAAATAACATTAACAAATAATTTAACTATATGTTAATGTATTTTTAAGCTTTGGAATTAAGGTGGTAACGCGAGCTTTTCGTCCTTTTTAAAGAGGATGAAGGGCTCTTTTTTATTTCTAGATATATTTTAAAAAATTTATTTATAAAAATACAGGAGGCAAGACAATGGAAAATACGAACTTATCAAAAACTTATAATCCCAAAGATTTTGAGGCTAGGTTATATAAAAAATGGATGGATGAAGGGTATTTTAAATCTAAACCAAATCCAGATAAAAAACCATTTACAATAATGATGCCACCACCAAACATAACAGGGCAATTGCACATGGGACATGCTCTTGACCATACACTTCAAGATATACTAATCAGATGGAAGCGTATGGATGGATATGAAGCTTTTTGGCTTCCAGGAACTGACCATGCTTCTATAGCAACTGAAGTTAAAGTTGTTGAAAGAATAAAAAAACAAGAAGGTAAGACAAAATATGAAGTAGGTAGAGAGGAATTTTTAAAGAGAGCTTGGGAATGGAAAGATGAGTTTGGAGGAAAAATATCTAACCAGCTTAAACAATTAGGAGATTCTTGTGATTGGGATAAAGAGAGATTCACTATGGATGAAGGGTGTAATGAGGCAGTTATAGAATTCTTTGTAAGCCTATATGAAAAAGGTCATATATATAGAGGAAATAGAATAATAAACTGGTGTCCAGATTGTAAAACTACTTTATCAGATGCAGAAGTTGAACATGAAGAACATGACGGAAACTTTTATCATATAAAATACCCACTAAAAGATAGTGAGGATTTCTTAGAGATAGCTACAACTAGACCTGAGACAATGATAGGGGATACTGGTATAGCAGTAAATCCAGAGGATGATAGATATAAACACTTAATAGGAAAAACAGCAATACTTCCATTAGTAGGAAGAGAACTTCCAATAGTTGCAGATAGTTATGTTGATTTAGAGTTTGGAACTGGTGCAGTTAAGATGACTCCAGCACATGACCCTAATGATTTTGAAGTAGGATTAAGACATAATCTTGAACAGTTAAATACTATGAATGAAGATGGAACTATGAATGAAGTTTGCGGAAAATATGAAGGTATGGATAGATTTGAGTGTAGAAAAGCTATCTTAGCAGACTTAAAAGAACAGGGTTACCTAATTAAGGTAAAAGAGCATAATCATAATGTAGGAACGTGTTATAGATGCCATACAGTAGTTGAGCCTAGATTATCAGAGCAATGGTTTGTTAAGATGGAAGAACTTGCAAAACCAGCTATAGATATTCTTAAAAATGGAGAACTAGAATTTGTTCCAGAGAAATTTGATAAAACTTATTTACAGTGGCTAGAAAATATAAGAGATTGGTGTATATCAAGACAATTATGGTGGGGTCATCAAATACCAGCTTACTATTGTCAAGAGTGTGGAGAAATAATAGTTGCGAGAAAAATGCCAGATAAATGCTCTAAATGTGGAAGCACTCATTTTAAACAAGATGAAGATGCACTAGATACTTGGTTTAGTTCTGCATTATGGCCTTTTTCTACTCTAGGATGGCCAAATAAGACTGAAGCTTTAGACTACTATTATCCGACAAGTGTACTTGTTACAGGATATGATATAATATTCTTCTGGGTAGTTAGAATGGCATTTGCAGGTATGTTCTGTATGAATGAAAAGCCATTTGAACATGTTTTGGTTCATGGATTAGTAAGAGATTCTCAAGGTAGAAAGATGAGTAAATCATTAGGAAATGGTATCGACCCATTGGAGATAATCGAGCAATATGGAGCTGATGCACTAAGATTTACATTAACAACTGGAAATTCCCCAGGAAATGATATGAGATTCTATATGGAAAGAGTAGAATTTGCTAGAAACTTTGCCAATAAGTTGTGGAATGCATCAAGATTTGTATTTATGAATGTTGATGAAGATATAATTAAAAACATAACTAGAGAAAGTGTTAAAGATAACTTAACTTTAGCAGATAAATGGATAATATCAAGAGCAAATAATATTGTAAAAGAAGCAACTAATAACATGGATAAGTTTGATTTAGGAATAGCACTTCAGAAGATATACGATTTTACTTGGTCAGAATACTGTGACTGGTATATTGAAATGGTTAAACCTAGATTATATGGAGAAGATACAAATGCTAAGTCTGCAGCATTATATACATTAACTTATGTTCTTGAAAAAATATTAAAATTATTACATCCATATATGCCATTTATAACAGAGGAAATATACACTTATCTTCCTACTGTTGAAGGATGTATAATAGTATCTGAATGGCCAAAATACAATGAACAAGATAATATGGCTGAAGAAGAAGAGATGATGAGCTTATTGATGGAAGGTATAAGAAGTATAAGAAATGTGAGAGCAGAAATGAATGTACCACCTTCTAAGAAAGCTAAATTGATAATAATACCAAGTGAAGAAAAAATAGAAGTTATTGAGCTTGGAAAAGATTATTTCATAACTTTAGCATCTGCTTCAAATGTTGAGATAGCAAAAGACAAATCTAATGTACCAGAAGATGCAGTTGGAGTAGTTATTGATGGTGTTGAAATATTTATACCTCTTAATGAGTTAGTTGATTTTGAAAAAGAAATTGAGAGATTATCTAAAGAAAAGAAAAAATTAGAAGGAGAAATAAAGAGAGTTAATGGAAAACTTGCAAATCAAGGTTTCTTAGCAAAAGCTCCTGAAAGTCTAATTGAGGAAGAAAAAGCCAAAAAAGAAAAATTTGAAGAGATGATTAAATCTGTTGAGGAAAGACTAATAAATTTAGAATCAAAAATAAAATAAATATAAGAATGAATAGAAACATACAAAAAGTAGAGAATATCTACTTTTTGTATGTTTTTCTTTCTATATAGATAAATATGATGTTATAATGCTTTACAGATATATTATATTTTTATCTTATTTTATGAATGTATCAATTTTATATTTTAAAATTTATAAGCAATAAAAATTTGATATATTATGATATTTGATATAGGATAATAAATACATGTTACGTTTATTTTCCTATATTTTTTTACATAATATAGCTATAAAAGTATATGAATTTATCATAATTTAAGTTTAAATATTAAAGATAATTACTATAAGTAGTTTAATCGACAATTTAAATTCGTCAAGGAATTTAAATATAAAAGCTAGTAAGTGCATTTTGAAAATTGAAATAAAGTAAACTAAATGATATTTTAGATTTGGAGGTGATATTATGTTTAGGGTAGTTATATGTGATGACGAAAAAATACAAAGAAGTATACTAAAAGAATTTACAGAAAAACTTTTGTCTGAAAGATGTCTAAATTATCAAATACTGGAATTCTCCTGTGGAGAAGACTTAATATCTAAATACCCAGAAAAAATTGACATTATATTTTTAGACATCCAAATGAAAGATATTAATGGAATTGAGGTGGCTAAAAAAATAAGAAAGTTTGATGAAAAAGTAGAAATTATATTTACAACAGCTTTTTCAGAGTATGCCCCCCAAGGTTATGAAGTTCGTGCTTATAGGTATTTAGTAAAACCTATAGAGTATAGTAACTTTTCAATGGGTGTAAATCTTTGTATTGACAACCTTCAAAGAAAGAAGGAGCGTTATATAGTTTTAAATAGTAAAAAAGGATTTAACAGGATACTGATAGATTCTATTTTATACGTTGAAACTGTAAAGAGAGATTTAGTTGTACATACATTAGGTAGAGATTATAAAGCTAATATGAGCATGAAACAAGCAGAAAAATTACTGTGTGAAAATGGATTTTTTAGATGTCACACAAGTTTTATTGTTAATTTAAGAAGAATAGAAGATATTGGGGATAATATGATTACTATTAACGAACAATTTATACCTATAAGTAAGTATAGGCTTAAAGATTTAAAAGTAGCATTAACAAGCTTGTTATGTGATATAATGTATTAATTTTAAAAAGGTAAACGAAAATATTGTAAAAAATATTTAATGTCATCACAGGGCTATTGATTAAAACTGTTTTAATATATAAAAAATTATGTATATTAAGACAGTTTTATTATGTAAAATAGTAGATTATAGATTTTTAATGTTGTTTCATATGTAGAGTAATCGTTATAATAACTTAATTATTAATATATTATAATTGATTTTTATATATATCAAATGTCTCGTCTTTAATACCATGAGCGACATCATTAGGATATATAATGAATATTTATAAAATTTATACATATTTGTTTTATTTATTATAATATCTATTCTAATTAGTTATATCAATATTTAAGGAAATATCGAATAGATATAAAAGTAATTATTTACAATTTGTAAAACTTATAGTAATGAATTTATAAATAGTTTAATTCTATTAAAAGATTTCCTTTTATACAATTTATTTATTGAAATATGATATAATATATAAGGGTGTAGGTATTGTTTTTTAGGACAATACTTATATGAGTTTTTATAGTATACTTGGTATAAGTTTTTTATATATTGACTAAAATTGATGTTCATTCGTTGTTTTTAGTATTTTTTTTGCCTTTTGATTCATACTTTGTAGAATAGTGCATTTTGTAAATTTGCTTATAAGACAAGTTTGTTCAAATTAATGTTCCCATAGCATATAAATAATTATTCCCTTAAATAAAATTAAGATGTATGGTATTTAGATTAAAAAGAATAAGATACAATTGATGGTTAATCATAGATAAATATTAATAAAGCATACAAGGGGATTGTCTAATGAGAAAGATAATCTCCTTTTTACAAATAATTCTAAATTGTGATATAAATCTAAAAATTTTATCATAATATTTAACCATTTAATGATAATAATTGATATAATAAATATAAATTAAATATATAGTGTACTTATTTTAGGTTTTTAGCAAGAAATATAGCATTTAAAGGATAAATTGTGCAACTTAAATCAAAGTTTAAGATGAACTATTAACATAGATATATTAAAAACTTGTGTAATGGAGAATGTATGTGATATGAATAATAAAGTTAAGGTTGCAGTATTAGATACAGGAATAGATAAAAATCATGATTACTTAAAAGATAACTTAGTTGGAGGAATTGCTTTTGAATGTATACATGATTATATCTTTATATCAGATAAATTTGATGATGAAGATGGTCATGGAACTGCTTGTGCATCAATAATAAAGAAGGAGTATGAAGATGTAGAGTTGTTTGTAATAAAAGTTTTAGGAAAAGAGGGTATTACAAATATAAAAGTTCTTGAAGAAGCATTAAGATATCTTTTAGACACTAACATAAGATTAATTAATTTAAGTTTATCAGTAATAGGCGTAGAAAGTGTCAAGGGATTATTTGAAGTTTGCTATGAATTATTTAGAAAAGGAAAAATAATAGTATGTTCACTAGCTAATGACTTTGACTTAAGTTATCCAGCTATGTTTAACAATGTTATAGGAGTGAGGGGATTTACTTTAGATGTAGATGATTCATTTTGGTACAATAAAAAATATGATGTTCAATGTGTTATGGATAGCAATTCGTATATAAGTTGTGATATAAATAATTCCTATAGATTGCCACCAAAATGTAATAGTTATTTGTCAGCAAAGCTTACTGGTAAAATAGCTAAGATATTATCAGAAAAACCAGACACAACAATATCTGATTTAGATGATAAGCTTGAATCATTAGCAACTAGAAATCATTGGAATAGTTGTGATTTTGATGAATATAGTGGAATTCTAAACTTTAAATTGGATTTGTATGACAAAGATAATGCCCTTCTTATGAAAGTCGCTGATGTTGTTAGGGATTGTCTAAATATTGAAGATGATAATGAGAAATTATTTCAATGTAGCCTTTTTAATAAGGAGATAGGTTTAGTTTATGATAATTGTTTTAATCTGTTGAAAAAGCTAGAACATAGATTTGACATAAAGTTTAATTATATGGACATTTCAAAATATGATTTAGTTTCGATATATACACTAACTGGATTAGTGGAAAGGTATAAAAGTAAAAACTTATAAATAAAGATTTGTAACTAAATTTAATGTAGAAGGTATTAAATTATATGTATTCTTTGTCAGTAGATTAAAAGTAAAAAATATACTATAATTAGATAACATAAAAGAAAATGCCAATACAGGGGGAATTAGATAATGAAATATGAAGAAGCATTAGAGTACATATCACAAACTAATAAATTTGGTATAAGATTAGGTCTAGAGAATATCGGAAAATTATTAGAATTATTAGGAAATCCACAAGAAACTTTAAATATAATACATGTAGCTGGAACTAATGGAAAAGGTTCTGTGTGTTCTTTTGTTTCTAATATACTAAGAGAGTGTGGATATAAAGTTGGTTTATATACATCTCCATATTTAGAAACTTTTACTGAGCGTATAAGAGTAAATGGAAAAAATATACCACAAGATGATGTTGCTAGGATAATTGATTTAATAAAAGAAAAAATAGAGATTATGGTGAGAGAAGGCTATACATATCCAACAGAGTTTGAAGTAGTTACTGCAATGGCATTTTATTACTATTCAGAACAAAAGGTAGATTTTGTGGCTTTAGAAGTTGGTTTAGGTGGCAGATATGATGCTACAAATATAATAACAAAATCACTTGTAAGTGTGATAGTATCTATAAGCTTGGATCATACAGGCATACTTGGAGATACAATAGAAAAAATAGCATATGAAAAGGCAGGAATAATAAAGGAAAATGGAGTAGTACTAGTATACGACCAGACTGATGAAGCAAAAGATGTTATAAAATCAGTTTGTGAGGAGAAAAAAGCTAAATATATAGAAGTTAATTTTGATGATTTAAATATAAAAAAATCAGATATAAATTCTCAAATATACGATTGTACTGTAATGAAAGAAATTTATAGAGACCTTGAAATAAAGTTGATAGGTGAACATCAAATAAACAATTCTATATTGGCAATTAGTGTAATAAAATATCTAAAAGATATAAATAAATTAGCAAATATAAGTGAAGAATCTATAAGAAAAGGACTTATAACTACTAAATGGCCAGGAAGAATAGAAAAGATAAAAGAAAATCCAATTTTTATAATAGATGGTGCACATAATGAAGATGGAGCAAAATCTTTAGCAAAAGCACTTAATAAAAATTTTAAAGATAGAAAATTGACATTATTAATAGGTATGTTAGAAGATAAGGACATTGATAGTGTTTTAGAGATATTGTTGCCACATTTTAATAAGGTAATAACAACAACACCAAGTAACCCAAGAGCCATAAATTCAGATACATTAAGAGAAAAAGTATTAAAATATGTGGATGATGTAACATCAAAACATGAGATAGAAGATGCAGTAAATTATACATTAGAAACATCAAGTAAAGATGATGTTATAATAAGTGCAGGTTCATTATATATGATTGGTACAGTAAGAACTTTAGTAAATAAATTATAATTTTATAAAACAAATATATGAATATAAATAAAAGTATAAAAAGAGTTGTCTAAAAAATGGACAACTCTTTTTATATAGTAAGTTTTTAATAATTTTATTGATGTTTGTATAGTAGTAATTATATAGATTGACGGATTGCTTTAGATAACTGGTCTGGGCAAGAAGTACCTTTTCCACCACAGTCAATACCATTTAATTTATCAGCAACTTCAAGAGCATTTTGACCAATTATTAAGCTTCTAAGTCCTGATAAATTACCATTACATCCCCCTATAAATTCAGCATCAACAATCACATTATTTTCATCAACTTCAAAAATCATTTCTCTACAACAGACACCACTTGGATTAAATGTTACTTTCATTAAGAAGACCTCCATTAAATATTATTTCTTTTTTTAACATTTATAATAATACCAAATATATGCGTAATAATGCAACTATAAAGCATAATACAAGCTAATGAAATAATATATTATTGTAGTATATGTATTGTAGAGAGGAGGGGCTATATGAAAATCTATATTTCTAACTATCTATCAAAGAGCATTAGCATAGTTGATTATTCTACACTTGAGCTAGAAAAAGAAATAGTATTAGAAGATAATATATATCCACACCATTTTTGCATAGAAAAAGAAAAAAATTTAATATACATACCTAGTTCAAGTAATGGAATACTCTATGTCTTAGATTTAAGTAATGATAAAATAATCGATACTGTTTCTATAGGAGGAAGTCTTAGTCAAGTTGTACTTAGCGATAATGAATTATTTGTAGCAAATGAAGACTCTAATAGTATATATGTACTAGATAAAAACACATTAAATCCAATAGGAATTATTGGTGTTGATAACATGCCACATGGATTTGACTTTGATAGAGAAAGTAAAAAATTATATGTACCGTGTATAAATTCGATAGTATGTATAGATACAATTAATAAAAATATACAAAAGAAAATAAATATGGACTTTAGAGCATGGCATATAGAACTTGATAAACAAAAGAAAGAAATGTATATATCAACACTTGATGGAAAGCTTATAATAATAGATGAAGTAAGCATGGATATAAAAAAGGTATTATATGAATTCTTATTACCAGTAGAAATAAGATTTAATTATAGTGGCAAAAAAGTTTATGTTGCTGATTTGGGTTATAATAATGTGAGAATTTTAGATTATACAACAAGTAGATACATTGGAAATATTGAGATAAATGGAATTCCTCAGGGATTAGAAATATCTAAAGATGAAAAATTACTATTTGTATCAGATACACAAGAAAATTCAGTGAAAGTTTATGAAACTGCAAATAACAAATTAATAAAAGAAATCAAGGTAGGAAAAGAGCCTACAACTATAGTTTGTTTGTAGGCTTTAATGTATGTCTCTTATAAGTAAGTCGATAACTTCGGCATACATATAAGATGCATTATTTTTCCAGTTATTGCAAATAAGCTTTGCTTGTTTCTCTGATGAAACATTTAGATTTAAATCTATTAAGTTAGACTGATTTTCTATGACTCTAAGGTTGACAATAAATTCATTATCACTTTGTTTTACGAAGCTAGACTTTACTTGAGTATCTGCTAGTAGATTTTCTTTGTTAGAATCTATATACTTGTCTATTTTTTCAGTAACACTAGTAGGTATTCGATTAAAGAAGTATTCTAGACTTTCTACGCCTCTTTGAGTAAGAGCATAATATTCTCTGTCAGAGTCTTTATATGTAGTCAAAAACTTAGATTCCATAAGCTGAGATAAAAGCTGTTGTAATGAAAAATAGTTCATCATTTCAGTCTCTAATACTACTTGAGTTATTTGAGAATTAGTTAAATCCATTTTAATTTTTTCTAATATATATAAAATTAAAAGTTTGTGATACGCTAATTCTTCAGACGAGTTTTCAAACATAAATATCATCCTCCGTCAAACTATTTCTATATATAATATATTAAACTAATTTATACAAAATTAAAAGAACAATTTGTATAGTATTATTAATCTTTAACAATTAATATAAAAACAATTTTATAAATAAATACAGAGAAACAGGGCTGCTAATTAGCAGCCCTGTTGATACCCAGGTGTCAAAATTTACTATTTATTTTCCAGCCATTTGTCTTTCAGCCATTTCAACTAATTTCTTAGTCATATATCCACCAACATATCCATTTTCTCTAGCTGTTAAGTTACCTTTGTCTATGTTTTCATAGTTAGATAAACCCATTTCATTAGCTATTTCTAATTTCATTTGGTTTAAAGCAGCTTTTGCTTCTGGAACTACTGTTCTGTTTGAATTTGACATAGTAAATTTCCTCCTCAAATAATTAGTTTATGATGTCTAACAACACTTTTATTTATGTGATGTTAATACTAATTTCTCCAAAATAAAAATAATATATACAGAAAAATAAAGGTAAAAATGTAAAAAATATAAAAAAATTAAATAAACGAGTATTTTATAGCGTTTAATTGGGTCAATATAGGATTTGTTTTTTTAGCTGTTGTCTTACAAATTAAATATTACAGTACTTTTTTGAGCTAAAAAAAAATAAATTTTAAATATAGAAGAAATTATTTAAAAGGGGGAATTGTATGAAAAGAGAAGTTAAAAGAACTAAAGCTTTGATATATAGTGTTTTATTTTTTTCCTTATTATTAGTATTAATATTTACTTTTGTCTATGGGATAAAATACATATGCTCTAAATCTGATAATTCAAAAATGCCTATATATAAAGTTGATACGAATGAGAAAAAAATAGCTTTAAGTTTTGATGTAGCATGGGGAACTGATAATATGGATGATATTTTAAAAATTTTAGATAAACATAATATAAAAGCTACCTTTTTTCTAGTTGGTAGTTGGGTGGATGATAATGAAGAAATTGTAAAAGCTATAGATGAAAAAGGACATGAAATTGGAAATCATTCGAATACCCATGCCAATTTGAAAGAAATATCAAAAGAAGACATAACAAAAGAAATAGAAACTACATCAGAAAAAATATATAATATAACAGGGAAAAAGACTACTTTATTTAGACCTCCTTTTGGAGATGTAAACAATAAAGCTATGGACATTTGTAGTGATTTAGGTTATAAAGTAATTAAGTGGGATGTAGATTCGATAGACTGGAAGGAGCTTGGTCCAAATCACGTAATTGAAAAAGTAATAAAAGAATCTGAACCTGGCTCAATAGTCTTATTTCATGCTAATATAAACGATGTAGATAACTATTTGGATACTATAATAAGTCGACTAAAAAAAGATGGATACAGTCTAGTAAAAATGTCCGACTTATTGTATAAAGATAATTACATAGTTGATTCCAAAGGAGTGCAGAAACTTAAGAATTAGTAAGTAATAAATGTATATTTTAAGTAAAGTTGTGGTAAATTATATAGTATATGTTAGAAAAGTGTCGATAAAAAGACGGTGTCTATTTTTTGACACTTTTTATGCATGTATGCAATATCAATAATTATAGATTAAATTGATTGAAAAAGTGTCTAATAATTGACTTTTTTTTGATGTCTTTAAAAATTTAGAAGAACTAATAAATTCTGTAAGACAGTATTTCCAAAGGGTATAAGTTTGTTTAAAAGTTGGCATAGAAATTGCTTTGTTAATAAACGATATGTTCTATAGAAATAAACGATATGTTAAGATCTTATAATAGAAAAATAGCATTAACATTATTTGAACAGCTTATAAAAAATTAATATACTTAAGGGGGCGTACTAGTTGAACAAACTATATTCTATTTTATTAAAACAACACGTTGGTGGTCCAGATAAACCAGTAGTAAGTGTTGGAGATGTAGTAAAAAAAGGAACTCTAATTGCAGAACCAACTGGATTAGGGGCAAATATTTATGCCAGTGTTAGTGGAAAAATAAGTGAAATAAATGACCAAGCTATAGTAATTGAAGCTGATGAAGTACAAGAAGATACTTTTGAACCATTAAAAGGAGAAGGTATACTTGACTTAATTAAAGAAGCTGGAATCGTAGGAATGGGTGGAGCAGGATTCCCTACTCATGTAAAATTAAACATAGATTTAAATGGTGGAACAATATTAGCAAATGCAGCTGAATGTGAACCTTTATTAGCTCATAATATAAAAGAAATAGAAGAAAGACCAGAAATAGTTTATCAAGGTATAAAATATGCTATGGAAGTTACTAATGCTGGAAAAGGTATGCTAGCAATAAAAAGCAAACATCCAAAAGCAATAGAAGCTTTCAAAAAAGTAATAAAGCCAGGAGACAACATAGAAGTTGCAGAACTAGTTGATATGTACCCAATGGGAGAAGAGAGAGCAATAGTAAGAGATGTTCTAGGAAAATTACTTGAGCCAATTCAATTACCTTCAGAGGCTAATGCAGTAGTAATAAATGTAGAAACATTAACTAGAATAGTAGAGGCTGTTGAGCAAAAAAGACCAGTTATATCTAAAAATATAACTGTAGTTGGTCAATTAAACAGTGGAAAAGAATCTATAGTATTTGAAGATGTGCCAATTGGAACTACTGTTGGAGAATTAATTGAAAGAGCGGGTGGAATAAAAGGTGAATATGGTGAGATAATCTTAGGAGGACCTTTCACTGGTAAAGCTACTACTTTAGATACTCCAATAACTAAAACTAGTGGTGGTATAATAGTTACTATGCCATTTGTTAATGAAAAGAGAAAAATGGGTCTTTTAGTCTGTGCATGTGGACCTAATGAGGAAAGAATGAGAGACATAGCAACTAAAATGGGTGTTACTGATATAGTATCAGTTCAAAAATGTAAACAAGCTCAAGAAATTAAAGGTGCATTAAAATGCGAAAATCCAGGACACTGTCCAGGACAAGCTCAAAAATGTATAGAATTTAAAAAAGCTGGAGCAGAAGTTATATTAATAGGAAACTGTACTGACTGTAGTAATACAGTAATGGGCTCTGCACCAAAATTAAAATTAGGTGTATATCATATTACTGACCATGTAATGAGAACAGTTAATCACCCATTAATAAGAAGAATAAAAGGTGACGTAAGATTAAAAATAAAATAATAGATTTATATAAGATAAACATCTTTAGAAGTAAAATTTGAAAGTTACTTCTAAAGATGTTTTTTAATGTACTTTGAAGGTAATGTATACTTCATGAAATAACTGGAAAAAATAGACAAAATGTGTTGGATATTATATAATAATAGCAATAGCTATTATAATTAATATTAGACAAAAATAATAATACTCAAATATGTGATTTGTGTTGATATGTATATTATATTAAGTCAACTATCAAATTATAGTAAAAGGTTTTTGTGATATTTTAAGATACTCTATAGTATCTTTTTTAGTATAAAAACTAATTATACAATAATAAAATCACCAAAAACAGGTGATGAAACTCAGCTAATGTCATATGTATTTATTAGTGTCATTGCAATTTGTGGATTAGCGTATCAATGTAAAATAAAAAGAAATTAAACTAGATTAGTATTTATTATTAAGCTTAAAATAAAAAGTCTCAAATTGATTTAGAAATCATTTTGAGACTTTTTTATGTAAGTATAATTTGTTTAAAAATATCTATTTTAATTATGTTCTTAAATTTATGCTTAGATATAGGCACTCATTGATTGTTTGATGAATAGAAAAATGTTTTGAAGGTGAAAATAGTATTGAAAAAATAATAGACTAAGGGTATAATTCATTTGATTTCATTTGTATAAATTTAACTATAAATTTTAAAGTGATTACATAAATTTAGATACTAATTACTTAAGAAATTTTAATAATAATTATTTATTAAATAATTATTATAATATGCTAGAATAAATATATATAAATAAGTTTTGATGATGTACTACTATAAAGGGGGGACTTTATGTTTTCGATACCAGAAGTAAAAAAAGTAGAAGAGGTAATGGATACAAAATTTACAACTATAGACGAAGACACAAGAATTGAAGATGCAATAAAAGAAATGATAAAAAGCAACACAAAAACTCTAATGGTAATAGATTCATCTGGCAAATTAAAAGGAATTATATCCATGACGGATATACATAATCTTTATAAGATGCATAAAAAATATGAAAGCCAACCAGTAAAACTTATAATGAAAAAGGATGTAATATATGTCAGCGAAGGTTTAACCTTAGATGAATGTAGAGATATAATGATATTAAAAAATATAGGGATTCTTCCTGTTCTTAGAGATAGTAAAATTATTGGAGTTCTAAAACAAGAGCATATTAGGGATTATCTATATATGCATTTAGAAGACTATGGATTGACTTTGAAATATATTATAGGTCAAATTAAAGAAGGAATTTGTGCTATAAATAACGAAGGTGTTGTTATCTTGTGGAATAAGTTTATGGAGGAAAGGTATGATATAAAGTCTGAAGACATAGTTGGTCGACCGATGAATGAATTTTTGGAAAATACTATTTCAGAAAAAGTACTAAATAGTAAAGTTGGAATGAGTGACTTGTATTTTACAGATAAAAAAGAAAATATGTATGCATTAGTTCATGCAAATCCTATATTTTATAAAGAAGAATTTATCGGTGTTGTATGTACAGAAGTTGATGTTACAGAAGCTAAGATATTAGCTCTTGAACTTGAAAAAGTAAATGATACATTAAAATATCTAAAGAACGAAGTCAAAAATTTATCTAAAGGTAGTTTTGACAAGATTTTAGGTAAAAGCTATAAATTAGAAAAATCGAAAGCGATTGCAAAACAAGTAGCTAGAACAAATAGTAGTATATTTATCTGGGGTGAAAGTGGTACAGGTAAAGAAGTATTTGCAAGAGCTATTCATGATTATAGTGAGAGAAAAGGTCAATTTATACCTGTTAACTGTAGTGCCATACCAAATGAGTTATTTGAAAGCGAGTTTTTTGGGTATGAATCAGGTGCATTTACTGGAGCAAGTAAAAAAGGTCGAATAGGTATATTTGAACTTGCAAAAGATGGAACTGTATTTTTAGATGAAATTGCTGATTTACCTCTTAGCATGCAGGCTAAATTGCTTAGAGTATTACAAGAAAAAGAAATAAGAAGAGTTGGTGGAGATACTACAATAAAAATAAATCCTAGGATAATATCAGCGACCAATAAAGATTTAGGGAAAATGGTAAAGGCAGAAAAATTTAGAGAAGATTTATACTATAGATTAAATGTTGTGGAGATAAAGATTCCTCCACTTAGAGAGAGAAAAGAGGATATAGGATTATTGGTTCATAGCTTTTTAGAAGAGATATGCAAACAAAATAATAAACCTGTCCTTACAATTAGCAAAGATGTAATAGATATATTTCAAAATTATAGATGGAAAGGCAATATTAGAGAATTAAAAAATACAATTGAAAATATTGTTGTATTGTCCCAAAATTCTAAAATAGATGTGGACGATGTACCAAGTTATATGATGGAGTCTACAAATAATAGTGCTGAAGAAGAAGAGTATCCTTTAGATTTGACTAAGGCAACTCAAAAGATTGAAATAAAGAACATAACGAAGGCACTTAAAATGTCTAATGGGAATAAGGCTAAAGCAGCTAAGATATTAAATATACCAAGAACAACATTGTATTATAAGATAGACCAATACAAGATAGATGTGTCTAAAATATGACACATGACTAAATTTTGACAAAATGATAAACTTTAATTTGAAAGCTAGTAAAACCAATGCTTATAACAACGTTATATATATGGGTATGTTAAAAAAAACAAAAAAGTGTTGATTAATTGACACTTTTTTTGTTTGAGAAAATGTTTACAAATACAAAAAATAACATATTTTAAATAAATATTTATAGAATATTTGGCTAAAAATAGCGATAGATAAAGAATCTATTATAGAAAAAATCTTTTTGTTAATAAGTTGGCATAGGAATTGCTTATAAATATAAAGTGACTTTAAGTGAGAAAAAATAATATTAATCATAAGAAATTACGTAGGTTTTAATTTACTTAATTTCTCAGTTAAGGGGTTTCCTATTGAGGAGTTGAGATTTAAAATAATAAATAAGAAAATAATGTAAGGAGGTATTTTATACTATGTCAATAACTTTAGAAACAGCTCAAGCCCATGCAAATGACCCAGCAGTTTGTTGTTGTAGATTTGAAGCGGGAACAATTATAGCGCCAGAAAACTTAGAAGATCCAGCAATATTTGCAGACTTAGAGGATTCTGGATTATTAACAATACCAGAAAATGGATTAACTATAGGTCAAGTACTAGGAGCTAAGTTAAAAGAAACTTTAGACGCTCTTTCTCCAATGACTACAGATAACGTAGAAGGATACAAAGCAGGAGAGGCTAAAGAAGAAGTAGTAAAAGAAACAGTAGTAGAATCAGCTACAGTATCAGAGGCAGCAGTAGTTCCAGTAAGCACAGGAGTTGTAGGTGAAACAGTTAAAATACACATAGGTGAAGGTAAGAACATAAGCTTAGAGATACCTTTATCAGTAGCTGGTCAAGCAGGAGTTACTGCTCCAGTAGCAAACGTTGCTACTCCAGTGACAAGTGCATCAGAAGAAGTAACTCCAAAAGTTGGAGAAAAGAAACTTTTAAGAAGCTTAACTAAAAAACATTTTAAAATAGATAAAGTTGAATTTGCTGATGAGACTAAAATAGAAGGAACTACTTTATACATCAGAAATGCAGAAGAAATATGTAAAGAAGCTAATGAAACTCAAGAGTTAGTTGTAGATATGAAGTTAGAAATAATAACTCCTGATAAATATGAAACTTACAGTGAAGCTATATTAGATATACAACCAATCGCTACTAAAGAAGAAGGCGAATTAGGTTCAGGTATAACAAGAGTTATAGATGGAGCTGTAATGGTATTAACTGGTACAGATGAAAATGGAGTTCAAATAGGTGAATTCGGTTCTTCAGAGGGTGAGTTAAATACTACTATAATGTGGGGTAGACCAGGTGCTGCTGACAAAGGTGAAATATTCATCAAAGGTCAAGTAACAATAAAAGCAGGAACTAACATGGAAAGACCAGGACCTCTAGCTGCTCACCGTGCATTTGACTATATAACTCAAGAAATAAGAGAAGCATTAAAGAAAGTTGACAACTCTTTAGTAGTTGATGAAGAAGTAATAGAGCAATACAGAAGAGAAGGTAAAAAGAAAGTTGTTGTTATAAAAGAAATAATGGGACAAGGTGCAATGCATGACAACCTAATATTACCAGTTGAGCCAGTTGGTACATTAGGAGCTCAACCAAACGTTGACTTAGGAAACATGCCAGTTGTATTATCTCCACTTGAAGTATTAGATGGTGGTATCCATGCATTAACTTGTATAGGACCTGCATCAAAAGAAATGTCAAGACATTACTGGAGAGAGCCATTAGTAATAAGAGCTATGGAAGACGAAGAAATAGATTTAGTAGGTGTTGTATTTGTTGGTTCTCCACAAGTAAATGCTGAGAAATTCTATGTATCTAAGAGATTAGGTATGTTAGTTGAAGCTATGGAAGTTGATGGAGCTGTAGTAACTACTGAAGGTTTCGGAAACAACCATATAGATTTCGCATCTCACATAGAACAAATAGGTATGAGAGGTATACCAGTAGTTGGTGTAAGTTTCTCAGCTGTTCAAGGTGCTTTAGTTGTTGGTAATAAATACATGACTCACATGGTAGACAACAATAAGTCTAAGCAAGGTATAGAGAATGAAATATTATCTAACAATACTTTAGCTCCAGAAGATGCAGTTAGAATAATGGCTATGCTTAAAAATGCTATAGCAGGTGTAGAAGTTAAAGCTCCTGAAAGAAAATGGAATCCAAATGTTAAATTAAATAACATAGAGGCTATAGAAAAAGTTACAGGAGAAAAAATAGTATTAGAAGAGAATGAGCAATCTCTACCAATGAGTAAGAAAAGAAGAGAAATATACGAAAAAGACGAAAACTAAAATTTAGATAACAACTAAGATTTAGATAATAACATAAATTTAGATCCAAGTTTAAAACAGTATAGAGAGGTAGAATTATAATGGATAGGTTAAAATATATCTCATCAGAGACTTTTTATGAAGGTATTATAGTTGACATCAAAGGTGGTGGAGTGACTATAGACCTAAAAGGTAGACTTGGACAATTTAAAATACCTAATAGAATGCTTATAACTGACTACGAACTTAAGATAGGTCAAGAAGTTGGATTCATGCTAAGCTATCCTGAGGTATTAAGTCCAGAGCCTAATCAAGAGTATGTAGAAAATATTAGGAGAGAAAAAGAAAAACAAGCAGAAATGCAATCAAAACAAGAATAAAAATAATAAATAATCGTTTGAAAATAGAAGGGAGAGGAAATATATGAGCCTTACAACAGTACAAGGACTTCAATCTGAAATATTCGTTCCAATAACACCTCCTCCAGTTTGGACTCCTGTAACTAAAGAATTAAAAGATATGACTATAGCTTTAGCTACAGCAGCTGGTGTTCATTTAAAATCTGACAAGAGATTTAATCTAGCAGGAGATACTACATTTAGAGCTATACCTAATACAGCTACAGTTGATGAAATGATGGTATCACATGGTGGATATGACAATGGAGATGTAAACAAAGATATAAACTGTATGTTCCCTATAGATAGATTACATGAATTAGCTGCAGAAGGATTTATCAAAGGAGTAGCTCCTATGCATTATGCATTCATGGGTGGTGGAGGAAACCAACATGTCTTCACTGAAGAAACTGGTCCTGCTATCGCTGCTAAACTTAAGGAAGAGGGAGTAGACGGTGTAGTTATGACAGCTGGCTGAGGTACTTGCCATAGAACTGCCGTGATCGTGCAGAGAGCAATAGAGGAAGCTGGAATACCTACAATAATAATCGCAGCTCTTCCTCCAGTAGTTAGACAAAACGGAACTCCTAGAGCAGTTGCTCCATTAGTTCCAATGGGTGCTAATGCTGGTGAACCACATAACATAGAAATGCAAACACATATATTAAGAGATACATTAGAGCAATTAGTTGCAATACCATCTGCTGGTAAGATAGTTCCATTACCATACGAATATAAAGCTCACGTTTAAAATGTAATTTATATTTGAAAATATAGAACCCTTCTTCTACACAGTTAGGAGAGGGGTTTTAAGAACAAAGGTGGATATTATGGAAGAAAAAATAATGAGAAGACTTGTTATAAAACCGTTTCATATGAATGAAGTTAATTTCGGTTCAAAAACTTCTATAAAGAAAGATGTACTTACAATAAATTTATCAAGTATAAATGAAATAAAAGAAAGAGAAGAGTTAATAACGGACATAAAAGTAGATATTATAAAACCTGGAGATTATGACAGAGAAATTAATACTATTATGGACATTATACCAATATCAACCAAAGTTTTAGGCAGATTGGGAGAGGGAATTACACATACTTTAACTGGTGTATATGTAATGTTAACTGGTGCAGATGAAGATGGAAATCAAATGCATGAATTTGGTTCTTCAGAAGGTATTTTGAGAGAACAAATGGTATTTGGGAGATATGGAACTCCATCAGTTGAAGATTATATAATTCATGTAGATGTAACTCTAAAGGGAGGCTTACCTTTTGAAAGAACGCTTCCACTTGCAGCATTTAGAGCATGTGATGATTTTATACAAGAAATAAGAACGTCTTTGAAAATGGAAGACGGAAGAAATGCAACTCAAGCTCGTGAATATTTTGACAAAATTCGACCAAATGCAAAAAAGGTTGTCATAGTGAAACAAATAGCAGGTCAAGGTGCTATGTATGACAATCAGTTATTCTCAAAGGAACCTAGTGGATTTGAAGGAGGAAAATCAATTATAGATATGGGAAACGTACCTATGATTATATCTCCTAATGAATACAGAGATGGTGCTCTTAGAGCTATGACTTAAGAGAGGTGGATATTATGGGAATAGGACCTTCAACAAAAGAAACATCTCTTCATCACTTTAGAGACCCACTTTTAGACATAGTTGAAAGTGATAAGGATGTAGATTTACTAGGAGTAATAGTAGTAGGAACTCCAGATGGAAATGAAAATAAAACTTTTGTGGGACAAAGAACGGCCGCTTGGCTGGAAGCGATGAGAGTAGATGGAGCTATAGTTTCATCAGATGGTTGGGGAAACTCACATGTTGACTACGCTAACACATTTGAGGAAATAGGAAAAAGAGATATACCTGTAGTTGGAGTGACGTTTAATGGTACTCAAGCTAAGTTTGTTGTAAGCAATCAATATATGGATACCATAGTTGATATGAACAAATCAAAAGAAGGTATTGAGACAGAAGTAGTTGGAGAAAACAACACAAATGAAATAGATGCTAAAAAAGCTTTGGCATTTTTAAAACTTAAAATGAGAAAACAAGGATAATGATTCTGACATAGACTTAGCAACTAAACTTGGAAGATGGATTGAATCATTTCTACCTGATGGAGTGATTATAACTTTAGATATGGCAGGAAACCAGCAGATTGATTTTATAAATGTTATAGCAGAGTTTGTAAAATCAGATATACCTACAGTAGGTCTTACTATTATGGGAGCAGATGGACTAGTAATTACCAATCCACATTTGGATAAAGCTATCATAATTGATTATAAAAAGACAACAGGCTACATAGAAACAGAAGTAGTTGGAGACAATCACATGGATGAAGCTGATGTAAAAAAATCATTGGCTTTCCTAAAATTAAAAATGCGTAAAGACGCAAAATAAACCTAAGGGGGAATTTGATATGAAATTTAGCAGAAGTATACAAGCTATAGACTCTCATACAGCAGGTGAAGCAACTAGAATAGTTGTAGGTGGAATACCTAACATAAAAGGAAATTCTATGCCTGAAAAGAAAGCATATTTAGAAGAAAATCTAGATTATTTAAGAACTGCTATAATGTTAGAGCCAAGAGGACATAATGATATGTTTGGTTCTGTAATGACTCAACCTTGTTGTCCAGATGCTGACTTTGGAATAATCTTCATGGACGGTGGCGGATACCTTAATATGTGTGGCCATGGTACAATAGGAGCTATGACAGCAGCTATAGAAACAGGTGTAGTTCCAGCAGTAGAGCCTATAACTCATGTAGTTATGGAAGCTCCAGCAGGAATAATAAGAGGAGACGTTACAGTTGTAGATGGAAAAGCTAAAGAAGTATCATTCTTAAACGTACCAGCTTTCTTATATAAAGAAGATGTTGAAGTTGACTTACCAGGTGTTGGAACTGTTAAATTTGACATATCATTTGGTGGAAGCTTCTTTGCTATAATACATGCAAGTCAATTAGGTTTAAAAATAGAACCTCAAAATGCTGGTAAATTAACTGAACTAGCAATGAAACTTAGAGATATAATAAACGAGAAAATAGAAATACAACATCCAACTTTAGCTCACATAAAAACTGTAGACTTAGTTGAAATATATGATGAGCCAACTCATCCAGAAGCTACTTACAAAAATGTAGTTATATTTGGTCAGGGTCAAGTTGATAGATCTCCATGTGGAACTGGAACAAGTGCTAAACTAGCTACTTTACATGCTAAAGGTGAATTAAAAGTGGGAGAAAAATTCGTATATGAAAGTATATTAGGAACTTTATTCAAAGGTGAAATAGTTGAAGAAACTAAAGTTGCAGACTTTAATGCTGTAGTACCTAAAATAACTGGTTCTGCTTATATAACTGGATTTAATCACTTTGTAATAGATGAAGAAGATCCACTTAAACATGGATTTATTCTTAAATAAGTAATAAATAAATTGGGAAATTAAAATAGAATAGTAGTCACTTATCGGCTACTATTCTATAGCTTTTAGGCTATAAGATTCAGAATATATGAAAAAGTGAAAAAATAGGAGGACAGATTATGGTAGCAATCTTAAAGGCATTATACGTAGTATTCGCAGCAATCTTTGCAGTTGTGTTTGGTAAAGACGTAGCTAAGGCAAACAAAGAGGGGAAACTAGAAGAACAAAGTACTCCAAAAGTTGCTGTAACAGGATTTATAACAGACTTCTTTGATACATTAGGAATAGGCTCATTTGCTCCAACAATAGCAATGTCAAAAGCTTTAAAATTAAATATACCAGATAAAAAAATGCCTGGTACATTAAACGTAGCACATACTATTCCAGTTGTTACAGAAGCATTCATATTTACATCAATTATACCAGTTGATGGTGGTACTCTAGTATCTATGGTTGTGGCAGCAGCTGTTGGTTCATACATAGGTGCAGGAATAATAGCTAAGATGGACGAGAGAAAAATACAACTTGTTATGGGTGTAACTCTAGCATTAACAGCAGTATTAATGTTATTAGGTCATCCTTGGATTAACTTATTACCAGGTGGAGGAAATGAATTAGGTCTTACTGATATTAAATTAGTAATAGGTGTAGTAGGAAACTTTATACTAGGAGCTTTAATGACAGCTGGTATAGGTCTATATGCTCCAGGCATGGCAATGGTTTATTTCTTAGGAATGTCTGCAAAAGTTGCATTCCCAATAGTTATGGGTTCTTGTGCATTATTAATGCCAGTTGCAAGTATGAAATTCATAAAAGAAGATGCATATACTAAAAAAGCATCAGTTATAATAGCTATATGTGGTTTAATAGGAGTTTTTGTAGCTGCATATATAGTAAAAACTTTACCAATGGATATATTAAAAGCATTAGTAATAATTGTTATAGCTTACACTTCTGCTACAATGATAATGGCTGCAAATAAAAACAAAAAGGTTGCTTAATTAAAGACTACTTAGTGTTTATTAAGCATTACAGCTAATAACAAAAATTACAAACTGTTTTAAAATATTGAATTAATATTTTAGGGCAGTTTTTATTTATTAAATTATAAAGCAATTAACATGCCAATTATGTAATACATATAGTAATTTAGTAGATTTGATGTAAAAATTGTTGCATTTCTAAAGATTAAAGCACAATTTAAAGCTAAATATTTAAATTTTATAATCAATAAGTTTAATAAATATTCATATATTAATACAGATTAATAAAAGTATGAGTTATTATAAGTCGAATACAACTTATAATTGAGAAAATAAGTTTATAATAACTTAATAATTATCTGAATTGTTTGAATAAATTTAATTCGTTGAAATTGCTTATATTATAGTAGTTAAATTTAAGTTATATATGACTTAATAATTGTGTAATAAGAATTTTATAATTAATTCAACACTGAAATAGATAGCTTAATTAGTATATATGGCATAAAAATATAATAATTGTATCATTATAAAAGTAAAAGATTAAATAAAATTTATAACTAAATAAAAACTTTTAAACAGCAATCAAAGATTTGTAATAAAATACATCCCTTATAAATATATTTATTATATAAGCTGATACCAGAAATATAAGAATTAACAATTGTGGAGGGATAAAATATGATAGCTGTTAAAGATGAGAATAACGTAGTAAACTTAAGAGGGGAGTTAGACAATAAGCTAGAATTTAGCCATGAAATATTTGGAGAAAAATTTTATAATATGAAAATAAAAATAAATAGACTAAGCGATTCTTTTGATATACTTCCAATGACTGTATCAGAAAGACTTCTCCAAGATATTGACCTTGATAAACAAAATTTAGTCAATGTCATAGGTCAATTAAGATCATATAATAAAACATTAAATAATAAAAATAGATTAGTGCTTACAGTGTTTGTCAGAGAAATAAAAAGTATGGACGAGGAAAATAAAGATCCTAATAGTATATTTTTAGATGGATATGTGTGTAAGGAACCTGTGTATAGGAAGACACCTTTAGGGAGAGAAATAACCGATTTATTAGTTGCTATAAACAGACCTTATAACAAATCTGATTATATCCCATCAATAGTTTGGGGGAGAAATGCTAAATTTGCAAAGAATCTAAATGTTGGTGATAGAATACAGCTTTGGGGTAGAGTTCAAAGTAGAGAATATGAGAAAAAAATAGATGAAAATAATGTGGTTAAAAAAATGGCATATGAAGTATCCATATCGAAAATAAAAAAATTGGATGAAAATAACAATGAATAAACATAAAAATAGACTGTTTTTTATGAATAAAATACTAATAAATTTGGTATAATATCATATTAAAATGTATAAAGATTGTTTAAAAAAATACTAATGAAATATCTCTTGAATAGTTGCTCGCCATTTATTATAATGTAATCTGTACATAATTTATAATTGAGGAAATGAAGAGGTGAAGCGTTGTGAAAAGCATATTATGTCAGATAAATAAACAGCCGGTTAAAGCTAAATATACATCTGATGAATTAGAATGTTTTTTGGATACAATTGAGTATAATGTAGGTGATAAAATATTGCTTGTTGGTCATATAGGAAACCTAGGCAAGAGATTGAGAGGTCTTGGGACTTCTGTAACTATACTGGAGAATAGTAACTATGAAGATGTCTGTTATTCTTTAGTGTATAATGAAAATTGCAATGTAGTTAAAGGTAAGTTAGAGTTTCTACCATTTGATGATAATCAGTTCAACAAGATAATAATAGTTGACCAATTTAATGTTATTACAGATTGTGAAAAAGCTTCATCTGAAATACAAAGAGTATTAAAGGGCAATGGAGAGGTTATATTAGAGGATTTAAATTTAAAAAATTTAAAAGTTAAGTTAAACTATCTTAAACATAAGTTTTGTGGTTCTGTTGCAAAGATTCACTATCCACATGAAGTATTCAATATATTTTCAAGATTAAACTTTGATGGTATGATTAAAGAGTCAAATAAATTAAAATATATTTATGTGGGAAAAAGAAGATAAATGAGTTAAAATATAAATATGGATATAATATAAAAGACTAGGTTAAGCCTAGTCTTTTATTATAAGGAGATGTTTAAATGGAAATAAATTATGAATTAATAATAATTGTTATGCTCTTTGTAATCCTAATGTCAATACAATTTACTTTAAATAAGATATACTTGATTCTTAAAGAAATAAGACAAATACTTATGTTAAAGAAAAATAAGGAATGATGATTATGATAGGTTTAGAATATATAAAATCGGACATTCAAAATATAGCTGAGGCTATAGTGTCAGTACTCAATATAGATGTAACTATAGTAAATAAGGAGTTATTTAGGATTGCAGGTACAGGAATATATGTGGATAAAATAGGTGAGAAAGTAGATAAATATACGGCTTTTAAAAAATCACTTACAGAACAGATTACAATACTAATTGATGACCCAAAGAGTAGTGATATATGTAAAGAATGCTATAAGAATGGCGATTGTGTAGAGTTTGCAGAGGTATGTTGTCCTATTATATGTGATGGAGATTCTCATGGTGTTATAGGTCTTATAGCCTTTACAAAAGAGCAAGCACAGATTATAGAAAATAATAAAAATGGTCTTATAAACTTTTTAGGAAAGATGGCAGATTTAATATCTAATAAGCTAAAAGCTCAAATTAAGACATATGAATTGGAGTTAGAAAAGAAAAAACTAGAGACTTTATTAAATAATATGGATAAAGCTGTTGTGTCTATTGATGTGGACGGTAAGATTGATAAGTATAATTCAAAATTTAAAGAACTTTTTAATATAAAAGATAATATAACTGGCAAAAACATATTTATCGAATTAGATTTTATAAAGAAGCCTTCTATAAATAATTTTAAGAAGGACAAATCATGTAGCTTTTTTTACAAGAGATACGGATATGACTCAAAGGGCATATATAACATAAACAAAATAGTGCTAAAAAATGAATTAAAAGGATATGTTATTGACTTTATAGATAAAAGAGATGCTATAAAAAACTACAATAAGATGAATAAAGATTATAAGATAAAATTGGAAAACATAATTGGAGAAAGTGTAGCTATAAGAAATTCTAAAAAAGAAGCCTTAATAGCTTCTAAATCAACATCAACAGTACTTATTACTGGGGAAAGTGGAACGGGTAAAGAGCTCTTTGCAAGAGCTATACACAACCATAGTAATAGGGTAGATAATCCTTTTATAGCTGTAAACTGTGCAGCGATACCAGATAATTTATTAGAGAGTGAATTATTTGGATATGAAGAGGGTGCTTTTACTGGAGCTAAAAAAGGTGGAAAGCTTGGAATGTTTGAAGTAGCACATAAAGGAAGTATATTTTTAGATGAAATAGGAGATATGAGTTTGCATTTACAATCAAAATTATTGAGGGTATTACAAGAAAAAGAACTTAATAAAATTGGAAGTAAATCAAATGTTTTGATAGATGTAAGAATTATCGCTGCTACAAATAAAGATTTAGAAAAAATGGTTCAAAATGGTACCTTTAGAGAAGATTTATATTATAGACTAAATGTTATACCTATAAAATTACCAAGTCTAAGAGAAAGAAAAGAAGATATACCACTTATAATCAAGCATATGGTTAAGGAGTATTCAAAAAAATTAGATAAAAATGTTATCGATATAGATAGCATGGTTGTTGATGCTATGATTGAATATAAGTGGCCAGGTAATATAAGAGAACTACAGAATATTATTGAATATAGTGTGAATATGTCTTCATCTCCAATAATTACAATGAATGTAATTCCTCGAAAAATTAAGAATACATTTGTAGAGGAGTTAGAAGTTAAAAGTGACAGGATAATTCCACTTGATGAACTAGAGAAAATCGAGATAATAAAAGCTTTAAATAAATACAAAGATTATAAAAAAGATAAAGAATTAACAGCTAAAGCACTTGGAATATCAAGAGCTACATTATATAGAAAAATTGAAAAATACAATATAATTTCATAGTAATATAATAAAAAGCTATATAAAATTTAAATTTTCTAAATTCATAACTTTAAAGAAAGCTTTAAACTTCTACTATAAGTATTTTGCATAATCTTTTTTATGAATTAAAAAATGGTTTTTATAAGTTAAAAAGTAATACGTTTGAGTCGTCTCAAAATGATATAGAATCTCATTTTGAGATTTTTTTTTGTCTTTTTGCGAAATTGTCACATATTTCCCCATTTTAAAAAATATAAAACCTCTATCCAAATAAAAAAAATATATAAATAAAACCAGTCGTCTCAATAATTATAGAATATCAAATTAAAAATATGAACAGAAATAAGAAATATGGCATGTATTTTGCTATAAATATAGATGAAGATAAGAAATTATTTAAAAGAATTATTTAAGTACTAAATCTAAACTTAATTGGGAGGTTTATATATAATGAGAGATATAAGAAAAGAATTAGTAGAAATGTTAAAGGCAGAAGTTAAGCCAGCAGTAGGATGTACTGAACCAGTAGCTTTAGCTTTAGCATGTGCAAAGGCAAAGGAATTATTAGGAGAAGAAATAGTTGAAAATTGTATGTTAGTTAGTCCTAGTATCTATAAAAATGGTATGTGCGTAGGTATACCAGGTACTGAAAGATTAGGACTAAAAATAGCAGCAGCTCTAGGTATAGTAGGTGGACATTCTGAAAACGGATTAAGTGTTTTAGAGACCCTAACAAAAGAAGAAGTTAAAATAGCTGAGGATTATATGGATAATACTCCTCTATCAATAACTCCTGCTGATACAAGAGAGAAAGTGTTTATAGAAGTTGTGTTAAAAGGAGAAAATCATGTTGCTAAAGTTAGAATAAGAACTAAGCATGATAATTTTACGTTCTTAGAAAAAGATGGAGAAGTATTATTAGACAATGAACCAAAAGTATCAGTTTCAAATGATGCAACAGAAAAAGTTGAGAGCTTAATGGATACTGTAACTATACAAGAATTAATAAAAAATGTAGAAGAAATTGATTTTAAAGATATAGAATTTTTACTAGATGGAGTAAAAATGAATGAAGAAATGGCTGAATATGGATTAAAGCAAAAAACTGGTATTGGTGTCGGATACGGAATTAAAAAGTCTATGGAAGAAGGTCTTTTAGGTAATGATGTTATAAATTATGCAATGATGTTAACTGCTGGAGCTTCAGATGCAAGAATGGCAGGGGTAAAAATGCCTGTTATGAGCTCAAATGGAAGTGGAAACCATGGATTAACAGCAATTCTTCCAATCGTTGCTTACAATAAAAAGTTTCCACAATCTGATGAAAGACTAGCAAAAGCTTTAGCTATATCTCATCTAGTAACTGGTTATATTAAGAACTATACAGGAAGATTATCTGCTGTATGTGGATGCGGTGTTGCTGCATCTACTGGAGCAACTGCTGGTATCTCGTGGCTTATGAATGGTACTGAAAAGCAAATAGAAGGGGCTATAGAAAATATGATAGCTGACTTAAGTGGAATGATATGTGATGGTGCAAAAGCTGGTTGTGCATTAAAATTATCTTCTGCTGCATCTGCGGCTATACAAAGTGCCATAATAGCTAAGCAAGATTGTTTTGTACCACCACTAAATGGTATAGTTGGTTCAAGTGTTGAGCAAAGTATACAAAACTTAGGTATAGTAAGTGATAAAGGTATGTCTATAACAGATGAGATAATCCTAAATGTAATGAATGATATGAATAAAGTTGACTAGTATTTTAAAATATGTTTTGTAGTATGAGGTATAACAAAAATAGCATAAATAAATTTAATTAGTACCATCTAATAAAATACGATTATGTATAAGTTTATGTATAATAGAAAAAACTTGTTAGTGCAAGTTTTTTCTTTTTTTGTCTAAAATATATAGTATGTAATTTAGTATGAATATATTAATTACTTAAAATATAAGATACATTGTTAATAATTGTTGAATGAAATTAAAAACTCAATAATATTGGCTAATATTGAATAAGAGTATTGAAAAAGTGAGCAATCTCTTATAAAATTAAGAAGGATTATTACAATTGGAGGTCTTTTTATGGATATAGAAACAAAAAAATGGGAAGTGTTGTATTCAGAAGAAAAAATTAAAGATAAATTAAAAGAATTAGGAGCAATTATAGAAAAAGATTATAAAGATAAAAATCTTATGGTGGTTTCTCTATTAAAAGGTAGCTTTATATTTTGTGCAGACTTAGTTAGAAATATAAATTTACCACTTAGAGTTAATTTTATGACTACATCTAGTTATGGAAACAGTGAAGAAAGTACTGGAAAGGTTAAAGTGGTTTCAGATGTGACTACTGATATAGAAGGATATGATGTGTTAGTTGTAGATGATATTACTGATTCTGCACTTACTATGGATTTTGTATTAAAACATTTAAAATCTAAAAACCCAGCTAGTTTAAAATGCTGTGTTCTTTTGGACAAACCAAGTAGAAGAAAAGTCGATTTAATACCAGATTATTGTGGATTTGAGATAGAGGATAAGTTTGTGGTTGGATATGGATTTGATTTTGGTGATTACTATAGAAATGTTCCTTATATATTTAATGTTACAGATGAAGATAGATAAGCAATTATATAATTTTGTGTATGCCTTAATATGATTTTTATTAATCGTGTTGAGGTTTTTTTATTTAAAAAGAAATCTAAAGTAGGATTAGTTTAATTTTATACAGATTAACTGGTTTTATTTTTATAATTTAATAAAAAAATTTTAAATAATTGATAGGAAATAAGATTTTTAATTGTATTAGTAATTGTAAAGGCTTTTACAAAGGAGGTATTAACTTGGAAGATAAACTGATAATCAAAAATATAAAAAAACAAAAAGAAAAAGGAATGGAAATGCTTATTGATGAGTATGGGAGTTTTATAACATCTATAGTCAGAAGAACCCTTGCTAATGCTAGGATTTATGAAGAAGAATGTATAGACGATGTACTTTTATCAATATGGAATAACATAGAAAAATTTGATAGTGAAAAAAATTCTTTTAAAAACTGGATAGGTTCTATTTCTAAGTACAGAGCAATTAATTATAGAAAAAAGTATGCAAATAGCAATGTCTATTTAGATTCAGAAGCTAAAGAAATAATCTATATAGACAAGGACTTAGATAAAAGGGAAATTGAAGAAGAAGTAGATAATCTTATAAGTACATTAAGTTATAAAGATGCAGAGCTTTTTAGAAAGTATTATTTAGAGGATGTATCTCTAAAAGACATAGCTATTCAAAATGAAACTACTGTTGAGAATCTACATAATAGACTCTCAAGAGGAAGGAAAAAAATGAGACTTAGTTTAAGTAAGAAGAAAGCCTAAGTATAGAATTAAAAATAGTAAATGGTTTAAATATAGAAAATATAGAAGAAAAGGAGAATTTTATGAGAGATAAATTTGATTTATTTAATGAGACAAATATAGATATAGGAGAATATGATGATGTTGTATTGAGTAGTGAAGAAAAAGGTGAGATGAAAAAGAGAATGAAATCTAAGATTCAATATAATAAGAATAATAATTTTAAGAGGTATGCTCTAGTAGGGGGATTATCAGTAGTTATTTTAGGTACATCTGCATTTACTAATAAAACTACTCTAGCATATATGCAACATCTAGGAAAACAAATAGAATATTTCTTTAATAAGGATACTGAAGAACTTAAACCTTATAAAAAGATTGTGGATAGTGTTGCTACAGATAAAGGAATCAGTATAAAGTTAAATGAGATTATGCTTGGAGATGGAGAACTATTCCTCAATATAAGTGTTGATGATGGTAAGCTTGATAAAGATGCTTTGGGATTAAAGAAAGAAAATGGATTCTTAGGAATTGATGATATTAAAATTAAAGTTGGAAATATGAACTTTGTCTCAATAACAGGTCCTTCTACATCAGAAAAAAATAAAGATGGCACTACTAATATGCTTATGACTTGTAAACTTGATAATTTGGATAAGAATGAAGATGGAAAAAGTGATGTAGAAAATTTTGATTTATTAAAAAACATAGATTTAAATAAGAACTACGATATAAAGATAAGTATAAATAAAGTAGAGTATGAGTTAAATAAGGATATAAAAACATCAAAAGAAATAGAAATAGGAAATATGGGTGGAGTAGAAGGAGAACACCTAAATGGGTATCTTAGTGGGAATTGGTCATTTAATACAAACATAAATGGTTCAAATATAGTTAAAGATACAAGGATTTATAATGTAGATAAGAATGTAAGACTAAAAAATAAAAATATTGATGTTGATTTAATATTGAAAGAAGTAAGAGTTTCTCCTACAAAGATTAGGATAATGTATGGATTTAAGACTAATAAATATAATTTTGATAAGGATGATAATGCACCAAAGATATTAAAGTTTGCACTTAAAGGTGGAAGAGGAAAAAATTTAGAGCTTCTTAGTGGTTCTGAAGGTTATGATTTAGGATATTCTAAAGGTAATTATGTTGAATCTTATTTAGAATACGAAATTAAAAAAGATGTTAAAAAAATAAGTGTGACTCCAATAATAGAAGACTGGGGTAAGAAAGGCAACAATGTAACAACATTTAATAATCAAAGTATAGATATTGATATAAGTGAATAGATATATTCTAACATAAGAAATTGTCGATTCATATAATTAATTAGAGCAATACTCAATAGTCATAGAGTATTGCTCTAATTTTAAAAAAGGGAGGATTTATTGTATGAGTGATTACAATGACAATTTAGGTTCAAGCTTGTATCAAGATGTAGGTCCAACAGGAGCAACAGGGGTATTAGCATCAAACAATGCACAATTTACTGTACATCTTCAAGCCTTGGGAATAATTCACTAATAACATTTAACTCATCATTTATAAATGGAACTAATATAACTTTTCCAACAAGTAGTACTATAAATCTTGCAGTTGGAGGCATATATAATGTATCTTTTGGTATACGTGCTATACTTTCGCTTGCGGGATTTATGTCAATTACTACTAATTTTAATGGAGTAGCTCAAAACAACTTTGTTGCAAAAGCAGTAAATACACTTACCTCATCAGATGTAAGTGTAAGTTTAAGCTTTTTGGTTGATGCTAGAGCAGCAGCTGTTACTTTAAGTTTTACATTTGGCTCAGGTACGACAGGTACTTCTCCAGCTGGGTATGTATCAGTCTATAGAATACAATAATTAATATGATAAATAAGGAAAACTACAAAATAGCAAATGATATGATTCTATATAGTAATAGATAAAATCATAGAAAGGCGAATCTTTATAGACAAAAGGAAGGTATACAAGTTGTAAACTCTTAGAATATATATTAAAATCTCAATCAATTGAGTATTCAAATTATTAAATATGAATATCTAAATAGATTGAGATTTATTATGTACAAAACTTATCCTAATATATCTGACATTTTATAAAGTCCAGATTGCTTACCAACTAAAAATTTAGCTGCAACTATAGAACCGTTTGCAAACACTTCATCAGATTGAGAATGATGACTAAGTGTAAGAACTTCATTATCACCTGCAAATATAATGTCATGGTCACTGATTATATTGCCACCTCTTATAGAGTGTATTCCAATTTCATTTGGTTTTCTTTTACAATCTCTACCATATCTTCCATGTGTATTTACACTTTCAGGTAAGGATTCTTTAATTGCATTGGCTATCATAGTAGCAGTTCCACTAGGAGCATCTTCTTTTCTATTGTGATGCCTTTCTATGATTTCAATATCAAAGCCTTCTAACATCTTTGAAGCATCCTTAACTAATTTTATTAAAATATTTACTCCAAGAGATGTATTTGATGATAATAATATAGGAATATTTTTTGATGCTTCTTCTATTTTGTTTAAATCACTCTCATCATATCCAGTAGTAGCTAATACTATAGGTGTATTATTCTTTAGTGCATATGATAAGATAGGTTCTAAAGTTTCGTGATGTGAAAAGTCTATTATGACATCAGCATTTTCATTTACATCAGTAATTGTTTTATAAAGCCTTGTATCACCATGATACATTTTTTTGCCAGCAGACCTAGCTACACCACAAACTAGCTCTAATTCACTATCTTTTTTTACACATTCTGCCAACACTCTTCCCATTGTACCATTATAACCACTAATTATAACTTTCAACATAAATTCCTCCTATGAAATTAATAAAAATTTGTTATATTGTTGTAAGTTTATTTTATCACTAATATAATTTATATAAAACAATATTAAAAATAATAAGAGTATAATTTACTAGATATTAAAAAATTGAACTTAGATTTAATCTATATTAAATATAGGTTCATATATCATAAAATTTACTTAAAAATCAAAATTGAAGGAATTAAAAATATATAATAATAATAAAAACATTACAAGTGAGGAATAAGATAAATTATAAAAAAGAGGCATATCTCTATTTTGAGATAGCCTCGTTCTTAGTTAATACATTACTATTTAATTAGTCTAAACTTCTAAGGTCATCCATAAGTTTAGTCTTGTCAGCCGTTTTTTCATCTTTCATTTTTATAACTTTAGCAGGAGAACCAGCAACAACAGCACCAGCTTCTACGTCAGTAGTTACAACAGCACCAGCTGCAACAACAGCGCCTTTACCGATTCTAACACCTTCAAGAATGACTGCATTAGCTCCTATTAAAACATCATCTTCAACTATAACAGGAGTAGCAGAAGGTGGCTCTAAAACACCAGCAACAACAGCACCAGCACCTAAGTGAACATTTTTACCAAGAGTACCTCTAGCTCCAATAACAGCATTCATATCTACCATAGAACCTTCACCAATAACAGCTCCTATATTTATAACAGCTCCCATCATTACAACAGCATTTTTTTCTATAGTAACCATGTCTCTTATTATTGCACCTGGCTCTATTCTTGCATGTTCACTTAAAGTATTTTTTAGAGGAATAGCAGAATTTCTTCTATCGTATTCTACATGAGTATCTGTTATATCTTTACCATGTTTATCTAATACTTCCATTATATCTTCATAGTCACCTACAAATATATAAGAACCATTACTTCCAAATACTTTAAATTTATCAGTTGATTGGAAATGTAAAGAATTAGTATTTACATATACCTTAACAGGTGTTTTCTTTTTTACTTCTTTTATATATCTTGCTATTTCATAAGCATCGTTTAAATTTACCATTTGTTAATTCTCCTTGTATTTCATTATATTTCTTTTATTATATACTTATTTATTAATTTTAGTATATACTTACTTCTTATTATTTATATTTTAGTTAGTTTTTATTGTATAGACATAGTATTAAATAAATTTATTATATATGTTTGATTTGTATTGCGTATTATTATATCTATATTGTATATATTTAATTTATATTGTGTATTATTATATTTATACTATTATCCCAACATGCTGTCCATATTATAAAATCCTGGTTTTTGCTTAACTAAGTATTTGGCAGCAGCTATAGAACCACTTGCAAAAATACCACGAGATTGGGCTTGATGGCTTATTGTAAGGACTTCATTATCTCCAGCAAATAGAGCATCATGTTCACCAACAATGTTTCCACCTCTTATAGCGTGAATACCAACTTCATTTGGTTGCCTTTTTGCACTGCGACCATATCTACCATAATTATTTTCAACGTTTGGCAAAACCTCTTTTATAGCGTTAGCAATCATAACAGCTGTGCCACTTGGGGCATCTACTTTTCTGTTGTGATGTTTTTCTATTATTTCTATATCAAATCCTTCTAATAATTTAGATGCATCTTTAACCAATTTCACTAATACATTTACACCAAGAGACATATTATATGATTGGAATATAGGAATAACTTTAGCCGCTTCATGTATTTTGTTCATTTCTTCATCATTATATCCAGTAGTAGCAATTACTAAAGGAGTCTTCGTTTTTAAAACATAAGATAAGATATTATCTAAATTAGAGTGATGAGAAAAATCTATAACTACATCAACTTCTTCAACTATAGTGCTCATATCTTCATAGATTTTGAGGTCACCTTCACAGCTATCCATACCTCTAGCTGCAACACAAACCAATTCTAATTCACTATCTTCTCTTATAGTGTCGGCTAAAATCTTACCCATTTTTCCATCATAACCAGTTGCTATAACTTTTAACATAATTTCCTCCTATGATTAAGGGCTAACTTTTGACCAAACTTATCCTTTTACTATGCATTAATTTTTACTATGCATTAACTTTTAGTCCAAAGTTAACTAACTCTTTCTTTAATACTTCTAAATTTGCTGGGTCCATTTCTGCTAGAGGTAATCTTAAATCTCCAACATTGAATCCTAATAAATTCATTGCAGTCTTAACTGGTATAGGATTTACTTCTATAAATAAAGCTGCAATCAGAGCATCCATACCAAGTTGTAATTTTCTAGAACCTTCGATATCGCCTTCAAAGAATTTGGCTACTAAATCGTGAGTTTCTTGAGGGCAAACATTAGCAAGTACTGATATAACTCCTTGACCTCCTAAAGATAACAAAGGAAGTATAGTATCATCATTACCAGAGTAGATAGCAAAGTCATCTGGTACCAAGCTAGCTATTTCTGCAACTTGTCCTAGGTCTCCACTAGCTTCTTTTACAGCAACTATATTATCTATTTTAGCAAGTTCAACTATAAGGCTAGGACTTATATTTACACAAGTTCTTCCAGGGACATTGTAAAGTATAATTGGAAGTTTGACACTATTAGCTATTGTTTCAAAATGACGTTTAAGCCCAGCTTTATTGGCTTTATTGTAATAAGGAGTTATTATTAATAGAGCATCTACTCCTAATTTTTCAGCTTCTTGACTTAAATTAACTGAGTGCATAGTATCATTAGAACCACTTCCAGCGATAACAGGAACTCTTTTATTAACTTTTTCTACGACATACTTAATAGTAGCAAGTTGTTCTTCATCAGTCATAGTATTAGCTTCACCAGTAGTACCACAAGATACTATAGCATCAGTACCATTAGCTATTTGGTATTCAACTAATTCACCTAATTTGTCAAAATCAACCTTATTATCCTTTGTAAATGGTGTAACTAGAGCAACAGCAGAACCTCTAAATATCATATAAAATCAATCCCCTCTTTTTTATTTTTGTGTTTTATATTACAGTTACTTCTAATGCTTGTTTTTGAGTTACTATTAATATTTTACAAAATCATATATTTATACAAGTTTGTACATTATACTAAATCGTATGATAAAGCCATTTCAGCTATTTGAATTGCGTTAGTTGCAGCACCTTTTCTTATATTATCAGCAACAACCCAAAGATTTACACCATTATCAACACTAAAATCTCTTCTTATTCTTCCAATAAATACTTCATCTCTATCATCAAATTCTACAGCAGTTGGATATTCATTTTTAGCAGGATTATCAACTACTACAACACCTGGAGCCTCTTCAAGTGTTTTTACTAAATCCTCTAATTCAAATGGATTGTTAAATTCAACGTTTATAGATTCACTATGACCATTTTTTACTGGAACTCTTACAGTAGTTGCAGTTATTTTTAAGTCGTAGTTATCAAGTATTTTCATAGTTTCATTTACCATTTTCATTTCTTCTTTAGTGTATCCATTTTCAGTGAATGAATCTATATGAGGAAGACAGTTGTAAGAGATTTGATGAGGGTAGAATCCAGTAGGATTGCCATTCATTCCTTTCTCTAAATCTTCAACACCTTTAACACCAGAACCAGATACAGCTTGGTAAGTAGAGTAAACGACTCTCTTAATTTTGTATTTGTCATCAAGTGCTTTAAGAGGAACCATAGCTTGTATAGTAGAGCAGTTAGGATTAGCTATTATACCCTTATGATTTTTTATGGCTTCTGGGTTAACTTCAGGAACTACTAAAGGTACATCTGGATTCATTCTCCATTGACTAGAGTTATCTACTACTAAGATTCCATTTGAAGCAGCTATTGGAGCATACTTTTCACTAATACTTCCTCCAGCAGAGAATAATGCTATTTGTATGCCTCTATCAGTAAATGAAGTTTCCTTTAATTCTTCTACTATATATTCTTTACCACAAAACATTACTTTAGAACCAGCTGATTTAGAAGAAGAGAATAAAAATAGATTTTCTATTGGAAAATTTCTTTCTTCTAATACTTTTAAAAATGTTCTACCTACCATTCCAGTAGCACCAACTATTGCCACATTTACTTTTTTCATATAAATTCACCCCAATTTTAAATTATTAAAACATTGTTTTATTTGATTTTAGTTATACAAGTAAGATATGTTAATATTTTTATATATCCAAAAACTTTAATATTATATTAACAACTTTAATTATATACAAAAAACGCACAAAGGTATACTTTGTACGTCTAATTTATCACTCAAAGTAAACCCTGTAGCTCATCACCTATAAAAATAAGTGACAGTATTACACATGTTATGTGCAATCCCAGAAAATATTATTGCAAGAAATATTTTCTTCGGCTGTAAATCCTTTTTCCAATCATTAACACCTGCCAGCTACTATTGGATACTCTTAGTTACAGCTACCTCTACCCTAGGTTAATAGGATATTAAAATTTGATTATTCTAATAATAATACATATTTAAGAAAAAATCAACTTATTTATATATATATTGCTAAAATTTAAATCCAAAATTTGTCAACTCTTGTTTTAACACATTAAGATTAGATTCTTCCATTTCAGCTAGAGGAAGTCTTAAATCTCCAACATTAAAACCTAAAATATTCATGGCAGTTTTAACTGGAACTGGATTTACTTCTATAAATAAGGCAGCAATTAAAGCATCCATATCAAGTTGTAATCTTTTTGAGCCTTCAATATCACCTTCAAAGAATTTAGCTACTAAATCATGCGTTTCTTTAGGACAGATGTTAGCAAGTACAGAGATAACACCACTTCCACCTAATGATAATAGTGGTAGTATGGTATCATCATTACCGGAATATATAGCAAAATCTTCAGGCACTAATTTAGCTATTTCTGCAACTTGAGCTAAATCTCCACTAGCTTCCTTCACAGCAACTATATTATCTATTTTAGCAAGTTCAGCCACAACAGTTGGCTTTATATTTACTTTAGTTCTTCCTGGTACATTGTATAAAATAATTGGTAACTTAACGCTATTTGCTATTGTTTCAAAATGAAGTTTAAGACCTCTTTCATTAGTCTTATTATAGTAAGGAGTTATTATTAAAAGACCGTCCACTCCCAATTTTTCAGCTTCTTGACTCATATGAACAGACAACATAGTATTGTTTGAACCAGTACCTGCTATAACAGGTATTCTTTTATTAACTTTTTCAACTGTATATTTTATTACAGCAAAAATTTCAGATTCACTCATAGTAGTCGCCTCACCTGTTGTTCCACAAACAACTAGTGCATCTGTGTCATTCTCAATATGGTATTCGATTAATTCACCTAATTTTTCAAAGTTGACATTATTATCCTCTGTAAATGGAGTAACTAAAGCAACAGCAGAACCTTTAAATAACATATAATCAAATCTCCTTTTTATCTAAATTTAATTTTTTAAGTACAATAATAATTATAGTACAAATTAATTAATTTTAATAGGTATAGTTAATATCTTAACTGTTTAAATAAGATATTTATATTATATTAATATTATAAAAATTTGAAATAAATGTTTTATTCTCAAAATATGCATATTAATTTAATAAAATATACCAAAATGGAAATAAAAAATAAATTTTATGCGAATTTAATAACTAATAATTAATATATTTAGGTTATAATAAATATGTGCGTAAAATCTAATAATAAGTAATAATACCGAAGATTCAGGAGGAATAATATGGATACTTTAAAGGAACTTTTTAAAATAGGAAGTGGACCTTCAAGTTCTCATACTATGGGACCACAAAGAGCAGCAGAAAGATTTAAGAATGAAAATCCAGATGCAGAAAGTTTTAGAGCAATATTATATGGTAGTTTGGCAGCTACAGGGAAAGGTCACTTAACTGACTATATAATTGAAAAAACCATAGCACCTAAAAAAGTTGAAATTGTTTGGAAAGAAGATATTATAAAAGATTTTCATCCAAATGGAATGAAGTTTGAAGCTTTAGATAAAGATGGAAATGTAACAGCTGAATGGACTGTATATTCTATAGGTGGAGGGACTATAGCAGAAGAAGGTCAAAGAAACAGTAAAAGTAAGAGCATATATCACTTAGATACAATGGATGAAATAGTAAAATGGTGTAAAGAAAATGATAAGACTTTAGTAGATTTTGTGTTGGAATGTGAACCAGAAGACATAAAAGATTATATAAAAACTATAAAAGATGCTATGAGAAAATCTATTGATGATGGGCTAAGTACGGATGAAACAATACCAGGTAAACTATTATTAAAAAGAAGAGCAAGTACATTTTATAATGCATATCAAAAAGATAAGAATTTCTCAACACTTATATATGCATATGCACTAGCAACTTCAGAGCAAAATGCTTCTGGTAATATAATAGTTACAGCTCCAACTTGTGGTTCTGCTGGTGTAATACCAGGAATATTCTTTGCAATGCAGGATTTCTATAATTATGATGATGAAAAAATAATTGAAGCACTACTTGTAGCTGGAATAATAGGTAATATAATAAAAACTAATGCTTCAATATCTGGGGCAGAGGTAGGATGTCAAGGTGAAGTTGGCGCAGCTTGTTCTATGGCAGCAGCGGCAGTAGCATATTTAAAAGGTGGTACAATAGACCATATTGAATATGCGGCAGAAATAGCACTTGAACATCATCTAGGAATGACTTGTGACCCTGTACATGGATATGTTCAAATTCCATGTATAGAGAGAAATGCTATGGCAGCTCAAAGAGCTTATGATGCAGCTAATTATGCATTATTAACTGATGGCTCACATTCTGTCTCCTTGGACCAAGTCGTTGAAACAATGAAAGAAACTGGTATCGATATGCTGGATAAGTATAAGGAAACTGCTAAGGGTGGACTTGCTAAACATTTCTTCTCTTGCTAAAAAATAAAATTTTTTAATAATAATTCCCCTGTTTTGATTTATGAAACAGGGGAATTATTATTAATGGTGAATTATTTAATAATGCAAAATATTTTTATATTCAATTTAGTTTTTTATTTTTAATTAATATAGTATGTTATATAATATTTTAACTATAAGAGATATAGAAATATTTTTTTAATAAAATAGAATTTGGAGGAGATTACATGAGAGAGGCATCATATTTACAAGAGCAACTTTATAAGCATAGGAAGTTATTAAATCCTATTGCAGAGATTGGGAGAAGAGAGTATAAGACTTCAAAATACATAAGAGATTATCTTGATAAATTAGGAATTGAGTATGAAGTTTATTTAGAAACAGGTATAGTAGGTGTAATAGAAGGGAAAAGACCTAAAAAAGATATTGCTTTTAGAGCTGACATAGATGGTCTTCATAGTGAAGAAGGGGTAAAACATTTATGTGGTCATGATGGACATGCTACTATATTACTTGGATTAATTGAGTATTTAAATGATAATAAAGAAGACTTAAATGATAATATAGTATTTATATTCCAACCAGCAGAAGAAGGTCCTGGGGGAGCAAAAGCTTTAATAGATGAAGGAGTGCTTAGAAAATACAATATTGATGAAATATATGGGCTTCATATATATCCAGAGTTACCAGAAGGTTATGTAGGTACAAGAGAAGGCTATTTTATGGCTCAAATAGGAGATATTGACATAGAAATAGTGTCTAAAAGTGGACATGGGGCTATGCCACAAAATGGAATTGATGGTATAGTGATAGCTTCAAACTTTGTAAGCTCACTTCAAACTATAGTATCTAGAAATATAAGTCCAATAGACAATGCAGTGTTGACTATTGGTAGAATTGAAGGTGGAGCTAGAAGAAATATAATAGCTGAAAATATAAAGATGGAAGGTACTATGAGATGTTTTAGCCCAGAAGTGTATGAGAGAATGAAGCTTAGAGTTAGGGAACTTGCTAGAGGGTTTGAATTAGCTTATAACTGTAAGGTTAATATAAATATTATAGATGATTATATTGCTGTTAAAAATGACAAGGGATTGTATCAAGAGTTTGTAGAAGCTGTTGGAAATGATACTGTTGTAGAGCTAGAGCCACTTATGATATCAGAAGATTTTTCTTATTATCAAAAAGAAGTTCCAGGATTATTTTTTATGTTAGGCTCAAGAAACGAAGAAAAAGGATTTGTAAATGGTCTTCATAATATAAACTTTAATTTTGATGAAAAGATATGTGTAAATGCATTGAATGTTTATTCAAAGTTATTAAAATATAAAAAGGCTATAGATTAGAGAAATAAATTATAAAGATTAAAAAGTTAAAATGCCTAAATTTAAAAAGATGTGAATTGATAAATACCCCTTACATATTTGTATAAATTTCTTTTAATTGACAAAAATACAAATATGAAGGGGTGATTTTTTTGAAAGAAAATATGCAGAGAGAAAAGAAGATAACTAATGGCAAGAATACTAAAATATTGACAAATGATGATATAATGAAATATGAGATAGCCTCAGAACTAGGTCTTATGGACAAAGTTGGTGAACGTGGATGGGCAGGACTTACAGCTAAGGAAGCTGGAAGAATTGGAGGTATGCTTACATCACGCAAAAAGAGGCTAAAAAAGATTGTAGAGGGGCTAAATAAAAAGGATGAGTCAATATAGTGATTTTGCGTTTGTATATGATGAACTTATGAATGAAGTTGATTATGAAGGATGGGTTAAGTATATAGAAGATATAATAGATTATGAAGGTGTAAAAGTAAAAAATATATTGGAATTGGCATGTGGTACAGGTAATCTTACAATTCCATTGACTAAAAAGAATTACGATATAGCTGGTATCGATATATCTGATGAGATGCTTAGTGTAGCAAGAGAAAAGGCGGAAAAAGAAGGAGTAGAATTAGTTTTACTTCAACAAGATATATCAGAGCTTGATTTTGAAATATCTGATTTGGATTGTGTGCTTTGTGCTTGTGATGGATTTAACTATATAACTTATGATGATGATTTAGAAAATGTATTTTCAAAGACATATAAATTGTTAAAGAAAGATGGAATATTTATATTTGATATAAGTTCATTTTATAAATTAGCTAATGTATTGGGAAATAATATGTATGGAGAGAATAGAGAAGATATAGCGTATATGTGGCAAAATTACTTTGATGAAGAAGAGAATCTAATTGAAATGGAACTGACCTTTTTTATTAAAGATGAATGTGGAAAGTTTGAAAGATTTGAAGAAGTACACCAACAGAGGGCGTACACTGAAGATGAGATAGTTGATATGCTTAAAAAATCTGGTTTTAAAGATATAAAATCTTATGGAGATTTTACTTTTGATAAACCTAATGAAGAAAGTCAAAGGATATTTTTTGTGTGTAAAAAATAGGATATTTTTATATGTAAAAAAATTTTGTGTATAGAAGATAAATGTCATATAAAAATACAACAAATACAGGTTTATATATTAAAACAAAGTGATGATGCTTTATAAACTGTTACTTTTTGATAATTATAAAGTTTTATAGATTGAGAGTAAATCTAATATAGAAGAGCTATTATCTAAGGTTAAAATAGGTAAGTATTTATATATTAAAATTAAAATAATAATATAGTGAAATGAGATAATTAACGAAATATGGAGGAATATAAATGAGAGATTATGTACTAAGAGCAACATCAGGAAATGGTCAAGTTAGAGCATTTGTTGCAACTACTAGAAACACAGTAGAAGAAGCTAGAAGATTACATGAAACTACAAAAGTAGCAACAGCAGCACTTGGAAGAACGTTAACAGCGACATCTATAATGGGACTAATGATGAAAAATGATAGTGATAAATTGACTGTAATAATAAAGGGTGGAGGTCCAATTGGAACTATTATCGCAACTGCAGATTCTAAGGGAATAGTAAAAGGATATGTGGGAAATCCACAAGTAGAGGTTGAAGACTATCCAAATGGAAAGTTAAATGTAGCAGCAGCGGTAGGTACAGAAGGTGTTGTAAAAGTTATCAAAGACTTAGGTCTTAGAGAACCATATAACGGGACTTATCCATTGGTAAGTGGAGAAATTGCAGAAGACTTTACTTATTATTTTGCTGTATCAGAGCAAACTCCATCAGTAGTAGCTTTAGGTGTGCTTACAAAAGAAGATGAAGTAGAGTTTGCTGGAGGATTTATAGTGCAATTGATGCCAGATGTAAAAGAAGAGACTATAGCGAAGTTAGAGGAAAATGTAGCAAACTTACCTTCAATAACTAATATGCTAAAGGAAGGAAAATCACCAGAAGATATATTAAATATTGTTTTAGATGGTTTGGAGCCTAAAATACTTGATACTTGTGAAGTTGGTTTTATGTGCGAATGTTCAAAAGAAAGAGTAAAAACTGCGTTGGTTGCAATCGGTAAAAAGTCATTAGCTGAAATAATAGAAGAAGATAAAAAAGCAGAAGTTGGTTGTCAGTTCTGTAATAAGAAGTATATGTATAGTGAAGAAGAGTTGCTTGAGATTTTAAAGGAAATGTAGAGTATGGGAATAGCCATATTGATGTAGTAATGTCATATTGATATAGTAATTAAAGTATAGTTTATCAACAATAGACATATTTGTATTAAAAAATAAGCTCAATAAATTTTTAAGCTTAATAAATTTTAAGAATTAAGAAGCTTTCTGGCTGTAATATTTGCAATGTTACAGTTAGAAGGCTTTTTTATTTTAGTCTACTTTATAAATAGTTCTTTTAAAGATTTCTTATTGAATATAATAATATAATGTATTTTTTATTAATGTGTATATAATTATAATGAATCCTCTTCATATATTTATATAATTTAAAAAAATTTTAATATTCTATTTATATATAATTATTTAGTTAAATTGTCCAAAAAAGGCATAGTTGTTCGTTATATATTTATGAAAAAATAAATAAAGGGGGATTTTCGAATGATGAAAAAACTAATGTCTTTAACTTGTACAGCAGTAATATGCCTAGGTATAACTGGAGTGGTATTTGCTGAGAGTAATGAAACTGAAGGTGGCGTTCATGTATTTGCTGATAATCAAACTAGAGATTCAAGTGGGAAGGAAAATGTAGGTGGAGGCGTATGGGAATATTCATCTACAACTATACGTAATAATGGAACAGGGTCATATTTGAAAGAGTGTAAATCTAATTTTTATCAAAAAAGCAAAAGACATTCATCAACTGCACGTGTTGGAAGTGCAAAAGATTATGATGAAGTTCCAGCTAAATTAACATCACATGCAAGAGCTGTTGGAAAGGTATATGAAAAGGCAAAAGCATACTGGAGTAATCGTTAGTAAATATAAACCATTTACATAAAAAGAGGCTAATTAAGTGCCTCTTTTTATGTAAATAAAACAATATCTATTGTACAAAGAAAGGTGATATTATGAAGAAAATTTTAGTATTATTTCTTTTTATATTTTCTGTATTTTTATATGCTGTTAATTTTAGTCAATACGATTCAGAAAAAGCAAATGAGTTAAATAATTTAGAATCAACTATAGCTAGTCCTTTTAGTATCCCTAATGATGGTGTATTATCCTCTGGAAAAGAAATGTATCAAATAATAAAAAAAGTATCAAATAATATGAATGTAAATATATACAGAACATGTATTAAAGCAAATAAAAACGGAGAATTTGAATATGTAAAGTATATATTAATAAACAATAAATCAACTGACTTTTTTAAGTCTATAGATATTGATAACTTTTCTAAAAGAAGTAATTTAGAAGGTAATAAATTTTATGATACAGAGAATACAAAATCTAAAAATCAAATTGGATTGATAAAGGACTTTGGAAATAATGACAAAATATCAATATATGATTTTAATAAATTGTATGAAAATTTTCCTGTTGCAGGTACATATTCAGTAGAACTTAGTGATGGAATAAGTATGTCTGATTTTTTATCTAATTTATCTACTGAAATAAATAAAAACTTAAATACTAACTTAAAACGAAGCGATTTAATAGCGGAAGAAACTGATGAAATTCAGAATAAAAAAGCAAATTTTTTATTTCAATTGTGTACTTTTATATCAGCAATAGTTAGTATTTTATTAATTATTTTTATAATATTTAATAATTCTAAACAAATATCAATATATAAGCTTCATGGAATAAAGGATAAATCTATTTGGAATGATTTATTTCAAAAATACATTAATGTGTCCTGTTTTTTATTTATATTATTTTCAGTATTAATATCTCTGTTTTTTGGTCTTCCTAGAGATTTTATATCTATTGTATTATTTAAACAAATACTTTATTTTATACTTTTCAGTATAATATCATTTGTTTTTTATATGTATATGAGCGGGTGTAATATCAATATGAATCTGAAAAATAAAAATTCTGATATTATTATAGTAATATTCAATTATACTTTTAAAATAGTGGTAGTTTTTATATTGGTTACAAATTGTATCTCTTTGATAAGTAATATAGATACTTTGAACTATAAACTAGAAAATCTAAAAAATTGGAATAAGGTAAAAGATTATGGTGCAATTTATCCAGTTTTAGTTGGAAATGATGGATTAGAGAAATCAGAAACAGAGATTAATGCAACGGAAAAACTGTATAATTTGTTAAATAAAAAAGGGTCTATATATATAAAATCTAATCTTTATGAAGATGATAGGGAAAAAGATAAGGATTTTGATGGATATTTTACTTTAGTAGTTAATCCAAATTATCTAGAAAAATTTCCGATTTACAACATTAGTAATGAAAAAATAAATGTTGATGAAAATGATACTAATTGGATTGTATTAATTCCTGAAAAGTATAAATATGAAAAAGAAAAAATTATGAAATATATAATTGATAGTAGAAAATCTATATACGATTATGAAATAGATAATTTTACAGGGAAAAAGTATGACAGCATTCTTTCTCAAAAAATTAAAATTATTTGGACTAAAAATGACCAAAATATTTTCTCATTTAATCCAGATGTAAAAAAGCAGAATAATAATATATTAAAGAATGAAATTATAGAAGTAATGACCGAAAAAAATTCTTATCCTAATGAGAAGTATGGTATTTGGGGAGGAGGAAATACAGATCCCCTTAAAATAAAATTAAAAGATAATGATGCAGAAAAAACATATAAATCATTATTGCCATATCTAAATAAATGGAGTCTAAGTGATAACTATACTACATTGATAAACAGTAATGAATTAATATTAAATTATATACATACTTTAAAATATAATATTAAAAATATACTTACTCAGATTATAGTAATAATTATAGTCTTTGCTATAATAATATTTCAAAATTCTTTGATAATATTTCAAATACTTAAGAAAAAGATTATTGTAAAAAGTATTCATGGTGCTGGATTTTTAAAAATATATGGAAATATTTTACTAATATTAGCATCAACATGGATTATTCAACTAGCCATAGAGTACTTGTTATCAAAATCAATAAAGTCCAATGTAATGTTAATATATATAGCATTTTTTATTATTGAATTTTTATTTACATTTTTATCTATTTCCATATTAAAAAGAAAGAATAAGATAAATATATTAAAAGGAGAATAAACTTTATGAATAATATATGTAAGCTTACGAATATAACAAAATTTTATAAAGATAAGGAAGTTTTTAATAATATAAATTTAGAAATTAAAAAGGGCGAAATGCTTGCTATAACTGGGAAAAGTGGCACTGGAAAGAGTACAATTTTGAATATAATTGGATTGTTAGATAAAGTTGATAGTGGAAATATTGAGCTATTTGGAAAAGATGTTACTAATTTGTCAAGAAGAAATAAGGAAATATTATTAAGAAATAAAATATCGTATCTATTTCAAAACTTTGCTCTTATTGATAATTATACTATTGGTAAAAATCTAGATGTAGCATTATATTACTCTAAAATGAACAAAAAAGATAAGGAATTGCTAAAGTTAAGGGTTTTGAAAGACTTGGATTTAGAAATTTCATTAAATAAAAAAATATATTCTTTATCTGGTGGAGAACAACAAAGAATTGCTTTAGCAAGGATTCTTTTAAAACCTAGTGAACTCATATTAGCAGATGAACCTACTGGTTCATTAGATTCTAAAGCAAGAGAAAAAATATTGTCAACATTAAAGTTATTGAATGATAGAGGCAAAACAATCGTAATTGTAACTCATGATGATATTGTTGCAAATATTTGTAGCAGAACAATTAGTATTGATAAGTAAAAAATATTCCTAGTTATAAAAATAAAATTATAACTAGGAATATTTTTTATTAAATAATTTACAATCTAACGAATTTATAATTTTTATTGGCGTATTTGATTCTAGTAATAATGGGTAATAATAATTATTTAAAAAGTATCTAATCTTATTTAAAATACTCATTTTTTTTATTTATTAAAAGTAATATATAATTTTTTAAGAAATATAGTATCTTATTTATGATTTTAAAATCATAGATGAGATACTTTTTTATATTTTCTATAAAAATTAAACCCTACATTATACTACCAGATAAAACCTACATGCTATAATTTGACCTGTGTTTATGAAAAATAATGGGTAATCTAATAAAATAGTATTTTATTTAGGCATAATCACTACTATTATTTACTTCAAGAAATCTAAATAGAAACAATGTAGGAGGGAAAATATGAATAATGAATTTATAATTTTAAAAGGATGCAAAGAGAACAATTTAAAAAATGTATCTTTAAAAATACCTAAAAGAAAAATAACTATATTCACAGGTGTATCAGGTTCCGGAAAATCATCTATTGTATTCGAGACAATTGCAAAAGAATCCCAACGCCAGTTAAATGAAAGATTTAGTACTTTTATAAGAAGTTTTTTACCTAAGTATGGAGAAGTTAAAGCTGATTGTATAGAGAATCTATCAACTCCAATTATTGTAGACCAAAGTAGACTTGGTGGCAATTCAAGGTCAACTCTAGGGACTATTACAGATGTAAACTCATTTTTAAGAACCTTATATTCAAGATTTGGAAGTGAACGTATAGGTAATGCTAACATGTTTTCTTTTAACAATGTCGATGGTATGTGTCCAGACTGCCATGGACTTGGAAAAAAGCTAATGCCTAATATGAATAATATTCTTGATATGAATAAATCTCTAAATGAGGGAGCTATATTGCTTTCAGGGTTTGGAGTGGGTTCTTGGCACTGGAATATATTTGCTGAATCAAGATACTTTGACCTTGATAAAAAAATCTGTGATTATTCAGAAAAAGAGTTAGAAAAATTCTTATATGGTGAAGCAGAAAAGATTAAAGGAGAAAATGCTGGTCAAACTAATATGACATATGAAGGATTGTTAATTAAGTTTAATCGTCTATATTTAAGTAAACAAGTAGAAATCTCTGAAGCTACGAAGAAAAAAATGAGTAAACTTCTTATAGAAGATAAATGCCCTGTTTGTAATGGAAGGAGACTTCATGAAAGGGTGTACAAGTCTTTAATTAATGGCTATAACATAGCAGATTTAACTAGTATGCAAATTGATGAATTAGTTGAAATTATTAAAAATATAGATGAACCAGAAGCCCAACCTATACTTAAGGGAATAATAGAAAAATTAAATAGTATAATAGATATAGGTCTTGGGTATTTAAGTTTAGATAGAGAGACATCTTCTCTATCAGGGGGTGAATCTCAGCGTATAAAGATGGTTAAATATCTGAATAGTAATCTTGTAGATTTAATGTATATATTTGATGAACCAAGTGTAGGTCTTCATCCTAAAGATGTATATAAATTAAATAAACTTTTAAAACAATTACGTGATAAAGGAAATACAATTATAGTTGTTGAACATGACCCAGATGTCATTAAGATTGCAGACCATATTGTAGATGTAGGTCCAAAAGCTGGTAAGTATGGTGGAGAAGTTGTGTATGAAGGAAGTTATGAAAATTTACTTACAAGTGGGACAGTAACAGGAAATGCTTTAAATAAATTTCTTCCTATTAAAGAAAATGTAAGAGAACATAGAGGATATTTAGAAATTAAAAATTGCAATAAAAACAATTTAAAAAATGTATCTATTAATATACCTAAAGGTGTACTGACTTTAGTTACTGGAGTAGCAGGAGCAGGTAAAAGTACCTTAATTAAGGATGAATTCTTAAATCAAAATCCTAATGCTGTGCTTATAGACCAAAGCCCTGTGTCAGCAAATTCAAGGTCAAGTTTAGCAACATACAGTGGCATTATGAACAATATAAGAAGTATATTTTCAAAAACAAATGGAGTGAATTCTTCTTTATTTAGCTCAAATTCAGAAGGAGCTTGTGATAATTGTAAAGGGTCTGGAATAGTAGAGGTGAATCTTGCCTTTATGGATAGTATAAAGAGCGTTTGTAATATTTGTGAAGGTAAAAAATTTAAAAAAGAAGTTTTAGAATATAAGTTTCAAGGGAAGAATATAATAGAAGTTCTTGAAATGTCTGTATCAGATGCGATTGAATTTTTTAGTCTAAAGCAGATTAAAACAAAATTACAATGTATTGAAAAAATGGGAATAGGATACCTTACTTTAGGGCAAACTCTTGATACCTTATCTGGAGGAGAATGTCAAAGATTAAAGCTTGCTAGTGAATTGAATAAGGAAAGTTCAGTGTATATATTGGATGAGCCTACAACAGGTCTTCATATGGCTGATATTGAGAATTTTATAGATATAATTGAAGAAATTGTAGATAATGGAAATACTGTTATAATAATTGAACACAATATAGATGTAATTAAAAGAGCTGATTGGATTATTGATATGGGACCTGAAGGAGGAACAAAAGGTGGAAAAGTAATCTTTGAAGGTACTCCAAAACAATTATGTAATAATAAAGTATCATTAACAGCAAAGTATATAGTATAATGAATAAAATATAATAAATAAATGATATATTAATAAATATAATGGGTATGTAAAATGATACTTAAACTTAACAATATTAAATAATATGAGAAATATTCAAATTTAAATAAATATAGTGTCAGAAATTCGTTTAAATATCAAGATTTTAACGATTCTGGCATTTTTTCTTATTTTTATAGATAATATATAAGAAAATATTCTCTAATAGTTACTTTTTTGTGCCTACTTGCAAGTTTAATATTATAACTTTAACATGTAATTTATGGAATAATTTGTTGATGTATTAAAATGAGTACTATTACTAAATTAAAATTTAAATCTTGTTAAGTAAAACTCATAAAAAGGAGTGAGATAAATGATAAACGATATTTTGACATTATTATCTGAGAGAAGTGATTTTTTCATAAAATTATCTATAGAGCATTTGACTATTTCTACTATTTCTATAATAATCGCAATAGTTTTAGGTGGTATAATTGGTATCATTGTAAGTGAATTTCATAGTTCATCTAAACCCATATTGGGAACTATTAATTTTCTATATACCATTCCGTCGATTTCTATGCTAGGATTTTTAATACCATTTTCTGGAATTGGAAATACTACTGCTGTTATTGCTCTTACTATCTATGCATTATTGCCTATGGTTAGAAATACATATACTGGAATTACTAATGTAGATAAAAATATTCTTGAAGCGGCTAGAGGGATGGGAAGTACAGATTTTCAGATACTATATAAAATAAAGCTTCCACTAGCTTTACCAGTTATTATGTCTGGTATTAGAAACATGGTCATTATGACAATTGCATTAGCTGGTATTGCCTCGTTTATAGGTGCTGGAGGATTAGGTGTAGCCATATATAGAGGAATCACGACAAATAATACAGTAATGACAATTACTGGAAGTATACTTATCGCTTTATTAGCTTTAGTATTTGATTTTATTTTAGGATTAGTAGAGAGATTTTTTCAAATAAAAAGAAAAAAGAAAAATAGAAAAAAAGTTTTTTACATTCTAGGAAGTTTTATTCTCATATTAGCTATCTTTACATCATATTTCTTTAATTCTTCGAAGACTCAAACTATTCATATTGCTACAAAACCTATGACTGAACAATATATCCTTGGTGAGATGTTGGATATTTTAATTGAAAAGAATACTGGTCTAAAAGTAGAAATTACACAAGGTGTAGGTGGAGGAACATCTAATATTCAGCCAGCTATGGAAAATGGAGAATTTGATATTTATCCAGAGTATACAGGGACAGGTTGGAATATGGTACTTAAGAAAAATGAATTATATACTGAAGATATGTTTAGCAAACTACAATCAGAATATAAAAATAAACTTAAAATGCAATGGACTGGTATGTATGGTTTTTCTAATAGCTATGCATTGGCAGTTAGAAGAGAAGTTGCAGATAAATATAATTTAAAAAATATATCAGATTTAAAGGATGCATCTTTTAAATTAACATTTGGAGCAGAATATGATTTTTATGAGAGAGAGGATGGATATACTCCATTGTGTAATACATATGGATTAAACTTTAAAAACACAGTTGACTTAGATATTGGATTAAAATATCAAGCTATCAATGAGGGTAAAATTGATGTAATGCCTATATTTACAACTGATGGTCAGTATAGTGTTTCAGACGTTGTAGTTTTAAAGGATGATAAAAACTTCTATCCATCTTATCAATGTGGAAATGTTGTTCGTTCAGAAGTATTAGAGGAACATCCAGAGTTATCAAAAGTATTTAAAATGGTTGAAAATACTTTGACTGACAAGGAAATGGCTAAAATGAATTATGGTGTAGAAAACAACAATTTAGAGCCTAGAGAAGTTGCACATGAGTTTTTGAGTAAAAAAGGTCTTTTATAATTGGAGGAAATATAATGACACCTATTATACAATTTAAAAATATTGAAAAACAATATGATGATAAAACTATCATAAATAATCTTAATTTAGATATAGAAAAAGGAGAATTTTTAACTGTTATTGGTTCATCTGGTTCTGGTAAAACAACACTTTTAAAAATGATTAATGGTTTAATTTTGCCAGATGGTGGCAATATCTTGATAAATCAAACAGATATTAAAAATGAGGACTTAATTAAGTTAAGAAGAAAAATAGGATATTGTGTGCAGGGAAGTGTTCTTTTTCCTCATATGACTGTTGAAGAAAACATTTCATATGTACCAAATCTTTTCAATAAAAAAAATAAATCAGAAGTGAAAAATGCTGTAGACAAGTGGATGGAGATAGTGGGATTACCGAATGATATGAAAGTCCGCTATCCATCAGAATTATCGGGTGGGCAACAACAACGTGTAGGTATTGCAAGAGCTTTAGCTTCTTCACCAGAAATTTTACTAATGGATGAACCTTTTGGTGCAGTCGATGAGATTACACGAAAGCAATTACAAAAAGAGATAAAAGAAATTCATAAAAAAACAGGAGTTACAATTATATTTATTACACATGATATTTATGAAGCTTTGATTTTAGGTACAAAAACTTTGGTATTAAATCATGGGATTATTCAACAGTATGATACTCCTAAGAATATTTTAAATTCTCCTGCTAATCAATTTGTAGACCAATTATTGAATATAAGAAAATCTATAATAGAGGATGAGGATTTAAAGGAATAGATTAAAAAATAAATCTAAATTAAAAATTAAATTATTATAGTAAAATCTATTGCCTTAGAGTTAACTTCAAGTTGTATACTTGAAGTGTAAAAAAGTTAGATTAAGGCATAGGGGGAATTAGAAATGAGTAGAGAAGAAGATTTAGGTGTAGGAGCAGTTTTTCCTATTGGTGAGGAAAATAAGGCATTTGCACAGTATTTTACAGGAGAATGTTATTTAAATATGCTTAGCACGAATGGAGTATCAATTGGAAATGTAACATTTGCACCTTCTACAATAAATTCATGGCATATACACCATAAGGGAGGGCAAATTTTACTTGTAACTGGAGGTAGAGGATATTATCAAGAATTTGGAAAGCCAGCTCAGGAATTACATGCAGGTGATGTAGTAAATATACCACCAGATGTAAAACACTGGCATGGAGCTGCACATGATAGTTGGTTTCAGCATCTAGCTGTAGAGGTGCCTGCTGAGGGTGCCTTCAATGAATGGTTGGAGCCTGTATCTGATGAAGATTATAGTAAACTTAAATAAAAAGCTAATAAGTTGTAAGCGTAGTTAACAGATAAGTCTATAAAGCTTTGGAAATAAGGAATGTTACAAGTATGTTTCTATAAGAGTTGAAATATTAAATCTTATAAAGGGTGAGGTGTTCTGATACGAATGAATCCAGAAAATGAATTACTTAGAAATCTAGATAAATTACATACAACAGAATTAGGTGTGGTAAGAATTAAGAAAAACCTTTCTTTGGAGACAAATGATGTAGTGAACTGGTGTAAAACTAAAATAGAATCTTCAAGTGCTGTTATTAATAGAAAGGGAAAGAACTGGTATATAAGTGTAGATAATTGTATTATAACAGTAAATGCTTATAGCTACACAATCATTACAGCTCATAAAGAAAAGAAATGAATTGCAACATATAGAAATTAGGAGTATTTTATGCTATCTATTGTGTAGTAAATTTATTATAATAAGTTCATCAGAGTCATTTATAAGTTTACTCATATTACTATGTATTACACAAGATACTATATTTAAAAAAATCCTTGTGAATCCTAGCAATATAACAAGAGCTTTGGCAAATTTAGAAAAAGAAGGATTCATCACTAGAAAGCCAAGTGTAAAGGAAAAAAGAACATGGCATTTATACCCTACAGAGAAATCTTTAGAATGTTATGATGAAATATTAAGAATAACAAATGGATATGTAGAAGAATTGTTGAGTTCGTTTGAGAAAGAAGAGAAAGAGTTATTTATATCAATGTTAGAAAAGGTGGCCTTTCTAGCTATTGATAAATATATTAAATTAATTTTTATTAATTAACACTAAAATAATATTCATGTGTAACTTTAGGGTGCATTTTCAGGAGCTACAGTTAGATTGTAGAGTGTAGATACTCTGCCTTGCTTGAGAAGGTTGTTTAAAAAACAATCAAATTTTCATAATAGCTCAAGAAAATGCACTATTTACAATGTTTATTTTGTTTTGTGTACAATTTTAGAAATAATTACTCTAATCAAATCTAAGATTATGCCATAAATAAGAAAAGAAAATATAGATGCTATGTACCAATAAATCGAAATTGACCCCATAATCGTTCTACATGGTATTTGCATACCTGAATCCATAAAAACAAGAAAACTATCAGTGCGAGAAATAATAGATAAGATAGGATTTAAGCTTATTAGAACAATAATTTTTGAGTCTTGACCAATTTGATGCATATAAATCTCAAATAATGCTATTAAAAGAAACCAAAATGTAAAAGATTTAACTATTTTTTTTCATTAAAATACTTCGAAAATACCTTGCCTAATATAAATTCTGTTAGTCTTGTTTACCTAATATAATTGTTTATCTCCACTCAGTTACATCACTTAATTGTAATCTAGGTCTTCTTGATGGTTCTTCATCAGGATAACCCAAAGATATTGCTGCGACCAATTGACTTTCTGTATCTAGCCACTCACATAATTCACGATATGCAAAATATACATCACAAATCCAAAGACTACCTAGACCTAATTCTACAGCCTCAAGTGACATGTTTTGAATTGCAGCTCCAATTGATTGTATATTTGCCATTTCATAAAAGCGTTCTTCAGCAGATAAGCTTTCTAAAGGTGATTTACCTAATATGTTTAAAATAAAGATTGTTACTGGAGCTTGTTCCATAATTTTAACTGTGTAATTTGCACCAGCAATATGTTGACGACTTTCTGGAAGAAGTCCATTGTCATCAATTTCATTTTGAATGCCTTTAGTCATAGCTTTAAGCATAGATTCTTTTTCCTTTTCAGTGACAACAACAAAACGCCATGGTTGTCTGTTTTTAGATGAAGGTGCATTTATTCCAGCTTCAATTATTTTCTCTATAGTTTCATGTGAAATGCTTTGATTTTTATATTTTCTAATGCTGCGTCTTTTTGATATAGAATCACTTATCATCTTAAGTAACCTCCGTTTATTTTTGGGGAAAATTCCTTTGAGTTTTATTTTCTATTTTTAATTATTTTAGCATTAATCTGGAAAAAAGTCATTGATTTTAGTATCAGATTATTAATGATTATATTAAGAATTGTATCAAAGATTATATGATTATACTAATGGATTGTATTAGGTATAATATTTAATACTGACGGTATCAAAGGTTGTATTTAGTATTATATTAGGATTATATTGAATTAAGGTTTATAATTGAAAAATAAACTATAAAAACTCAATATTGTTTTTTTAGACATAAAAAAGAATACTTTAGGTGGTTTGTATTAAAGATTAAAAGAGTTAAGATTGGATACTTATAAATGTAAGTATGATAAATAAGAATAATAAATATGATAATCTGTATATTTACATTAGGAGCTTTTTATAATATAATTATTTAAAACTAAATATGAATACTGGAATTATTTAAGCCTTGAAATTGTATAAAAATAAATATAAGTATTGAGGTGGTGATGTAGTGAGATTAGATATGGATAGTATGTTATATATACTAATTTATATGACATTATTGGTATCCATTATTGGAAGTATATTTTATTTTTGCAAAGACCTCTTAAATCATAAAATTAAATATGTTTTAATGAGAAACTTATTTGCAAATAGAACTGCATATTCTGAAGAAAGATTGCCTAAACAATATATAGTTTTTCAGAAATATGATATTTGGAGGTATTGTAGTTTATTTTAATTTGAAATGGATCTGTTATAATTCTAAAGATTAAAAATAAAAGGAGAGAATAAAATGGATTTCATTTCAAGTATATTGCAAGGATTATTAAGTATATTATTTAACTTTACAGGAGATTTTGGAATTTCTATTGTACTTATAACTTTAATAGTGAAGTTAGTACTAATGCCACTATCATTAAAACAAAGGTTTTCTGTGAAAAAACAGCAAGAATTAGCAGAAAAAATGGAACATATAAAAGAAAAGTATAAGAATGATACTAAGGAACTGGAAAAACAAATACAAGTAAATTCTGTAGAAAGTATGAAGAGTATGCTGGGGTGCCTTATAGTTTTAGTACAAATGCCAGTAGTATATGCTTTATATCATGTATGTTTAGATATGACAAAGGGATTTACAACAATTATAATTCCGTGGATTGCTAATTTAGGTGCATTTGATAACTTATTTATATTACCTTGTATATATACATTAATTATGTTAGCTTCAAACTTAGTGAATTATATACCATATTTTAGGATAAATTCTCAGGCAAAGTTTAATAAACAAATGGCTATAGTAACTACTATAACAAGTCTTATATTGACTGTTAGAACTCCAGTAGCCATAGGTCTGTATTTTATAACAAGTGCAATTTATTCATTAGTTGAAGATATTTGTTTTAGAATATATTTTAATCGAAAAAATGGAACAGTAATAAAGTAATATAATTATTATTCTAGAAATATTTTAGCCTGTTAACAGGAGATAAAGTTAGCAGGCTATTTTTATCAATAATATCAACGCTATTAATAAGAGTATAAAAAAATACTATCAAAATACTATGAAAAAATAGTTGATAAATAAATTAATATAAGCTAAAATAAAGTCTACAAAAAATAGTTAAAAAATAAAAATGCTAAAATACTAGTTGTAAAAGATGAAAAAATGCAAGGTATTATTGTAGAATATATGCAAAAAGGAGGATATACTTGTATAATTGCTGATGATGGAGTAGAGGAACTTACAATATTAAACAACAATAATATAGATTTAGTGATATTGGATATTATGATGCTATATTTAGATGGATTTTCAGTGTGTAGAGTTTCACGTGAAATGACTAGTATACCTATTATTATATTGACAACTAAAGGTGAAGAGGAAGACAAATTAAAGGGTTATGAATATGGTGCAGATGATTATATAACAAAACCATTTAGCTCAAAGTACTTTTAACAAAAGTTAATTCCTTATTACTTAGATACACTATTGATATTCCAAAAAATTCATTGAGTTTAGGAAAGATTTTTCTAAATTTTTTACTTCTAAATAACAAAAGAATAGAGCTTAGCACCATTCTTTTGTTGTTCATTATAATATTCTCAATTAAAGTTAACTTTAAGGCAAGTATCTATTATAATTCTTCACCATTTGAAGCGATAACTTTTTTGTACCATTCAAATGATTTTTTCTTCGTTCGTTTCAAAGTGCCATTACCTTCATCATCACAATCAACATAGATAAATCCATAACGTTTACTCATTTGTCCGGTGCTGGCTGCAACTAAATCAATACAACCCCAAGTCGTATAACCGAGTAGTTCTACACCGTCGATTTCTACTGCATCCTTGAATGCTTGAATATGTTTTTTCAAATAATCAATACGATAATCGTCTTCAACATAACCATTTTTATCTGGTGTATCAATTGAACCTAAGCCATTTTCAACAATAAATAAGGGTTTTTGATAACGGTCATACATTTGATTTAAGGAATTTCTTAAACCAAGAGGATCAATCTGCCATCCCCATTCAGTAGAAGGAAGGTATTCATTTTTGATTGATGGGAACAAATTTCCTGTTGCCTGTGCATAATCCTCTGGATACGCACTAACCGTTCGTGAACAATAATAAGAAAATGTGACGAAATCTACTGGTGAAGCCACGAGAATTTCTTTATCGCCATTTTTCATTTGAATATTCAAACCTTCACGTTCAAATTTTTTCAAGGCATAGTTTGGATATTTACCACGTGCTTGTACATCAATAAAAAAATAACCTTCTCTATCACGATTAATTGCTTCTTGGTAGTCTTCTGGTTGGCAAGTGTATGGATAATGGCTTCCACCAGCTAACATACATCCAACCATATTTTCGCTATCTACCTCATGAGCAATTTTCGTTGCTAATGCACTCGCAACTAATTGATGATGCGCTGCCTGATATTTAATTTCTTGCTTGTTATCGCCTTCTTTAAAGACGATTCCTCCACCTACAAAGGGTTGGTGAAGTAAAATATTGATTTCGTTGATTGTTAACCAGTATTTAACTAGTCCTTTATAACGTTTAATTACCGTTTCTGCATAGTTAGCATAAAAATCAATTAACTTGCGGTTTTTCCAGCCACCATATTCTTTGATTAAATGAACAGGAACATCAAAATGGGCAATTGTTACTAATGGTTCAATATTATGTTTTCTTAATTCCCTAAAAATATTTTCGTAAAAGATTAGACCTTCTTCGTTAGGTTCTTTATCATTGCCATTTGGAAAGATACGAGACCATGAAAGAGACATCCTATAGACTTTAAAACCCATTTCTGCGAATAACTGTATATCTTCCATATATCTATGATACATATCAATCGCAACTTTTGCTGGATAATAATATCCTTCTTGCCACTCCAACATTTCTAAATCACCAGATGCTACTTTCTTCCTATCTGGTCCTGTTGGAAGAAGGTCTACATTTGATAAACCCCTTCCACTTTCTAACGCGCCACCTTCAGCTTGGTTAGCAGCTGTTGCGCCACCCCATAAAAAATTTTTACTTAATGCCATATTAAATCACTCCTAAACTCTGATTGCTAATACATCTTCATCTTTATTTATATTTCCTTGTTTAATTGTTTCAATTGACGAATACTGAGGTGTATTGGTTACCACAACTGGAACTTGAGTTGGGTAGCCAGCTTCTTTAATTTTATTTACATCAAAAGTTAGTAGTAATTGACCTTTTGTTACCTTTTGATTTACTTCAACTAATGCATCAAAATATTGACCATTCAATTCGACTGTGTTCAAGCCAACATGGATTAAAATTTCAACACCAGTATCAGAAACTAGACCAATAGCATGCTTTGTAGGGAAAACTGCTACAACTTTTCCATTGAATGGTGCAAAAACTTCTCCTTCAGATGGCTCAACTGCAAATCCTTTACCTAATGCTTCTGATGCGAAAGCTTCATCTTGAACCTGATTTAATGGAATCACGGTACCAGGAATTGGACTAATTAGACGAGTATCATCTAAAACAACTGGTTTGATTTCTGGAACTTCTTCTACTTCCTCTTCTTTTTCATATTTAAAGCTTAAAATATATGTAAATGTTGCAGTAACAGCTGCTGAAATAATCAAAGCAATGATGATGTTCCAGAAGAATTTCATTGTATCATCACCAATATAGAGTAACACTGCTGGTAATCCAGATGAACCAGTTGCAAAACGGTGTGTATTTGTCAATCCAGCATAAAGACCACCAGATGCTCCACCAATCATTGCGGCAATCAATGGATATCTTTTAGGTAAGTTAACTCCATAAAGTGTTGGTTCAGTAATTCCCATATAAGCCGTAATCGAACCAGAAATTGCTACTTGTTTTAATTTCTTATTTTTTGTGCGGAAAGCAACTACAGCAGATGCAGTTGCTTGAGCAATATTTGAAACCAAAGCACCTGGTCCAAAGATACTGTCATAACCTAATTCAGCCATTTGCATAACTCCAAGTGGAGCCACTCCATTGTGTAAACCAAACATAACCATGACTGGTAGTAAACCACCGATAAGAACAGCTGGTAACCAACTTACATTCACACTTAAGTAAGTAAAGAATGTTGCTAAGTAGCCACCAAGAATACTTCCAATTGGACCTAACAGTGAAAAGGCTAATGTTCCCATAATAAGGAATGTCAACATTGGAACAAACACTAACTCTATTGATTTAGGAATAACTCTTCTTAAGAATTTTTCTACATATGATTGGGAAAAAATAACAATTAAAATAGGGATAACAGAACCAGTATAATTAACTAAAGTAAATGGTATAAATCCGAAAAAGTTTACTGGATTACCCGCAGTTACAAGTGCTCCCCAGTTTGGATGCATCATCATTGCTGCAACAGAAACTGCAAGAATTGGATTACATCTCAATTTTTGTGCAACAGTAAATGCTAAAATCATTGGTAGGAATAAGAATACTCCATCAGCAAATAGATTTAGCATGTAATATGTTTGAGAACCAGGTGTGATAACATTAAATACAATTAAAAGTGCTAAAACTGCTTTAACCATTCCGGCACCAGATAATGCTGGAATAACTGGTTGGAAAGTTCCTGCAACAAAATCAATTACTATGGCAACAGGACCTTTTTTTTCTGATGAACTGCTATCACTTGAACTTTGAACATCAATATTCTTTTCAATTTCTTCAAATACATCTTTTATATGTGTTCCAATTACTACTTGGTGGACACCAGCATTATTGATATATTTAGTAACACCATCTAAATTCTCTAGCTTATCTTTGTTTAACTTCGATTCATCTGCTAATTTAAAGCGTAATCTAGTTTGACAATGATATGCATCAGTAATGTTTTCTTTGCCACCTAATTGTTGAATAATATCTTTTGCCAACTGTTCATATTTTTTACTCATACAAACCACTCCTAAATAAATTTAAAGAAAATTTATGCTGTCACCGGTAAGACATAATGTTCCTTCTGGATACAATTTATCATTTATAGATAGCTTTTCCAATAGTTTTAACCAAACTCGAAATAGATTCCATATTATTTTCAAATACACTATTTTTTGTGAAATTTATTTTATGATTTAAAAAAATCATATTGATATAATGTTTACTTTAACTGATATACTTTTCGTAAAAAGAGAGCATGATAACAAAATTTTTTTAATTAATTAAAGAAACTTCAAGGAGTTTGTGATTCCACATTAACGGAACGAGGTATTGAACAATAATTCTATATAAACTAACTATTACATTCATTTGAAAGATTAGCTTTTTAAGAGGTAATTTAGTAAAAAAAAGGAACTCACTATTTTTAGTGAATTCCTTTTCGGTTAAAAATCTTCAGATATATCTTTAAAGGTGGCTTTTCTGCTCGATTCCAACGTACGAGAGTTTTCAATTTTCGTCTGCATGTTCTGATTATAATTCAATGAAAATATTTTTGCATATAGAATGTTCAAAATGAATTGAATCGATTCTTCAGTAGAGAAATTCGCAATCTTTGAATACAATTTCTCTCTACTTGATATATTCAGAACAATTGTAGAATAGTCTCGTAAATAATTATCTCCACAACTTGTAATACTAATTATAGGGACACTATTATTCAAAAGTAACTTTACGTTTTTCATTGGATAGGAATCAGAATTATTTCCAGAATAAGATATAATTACTGCGCAATCCTTGTGAGTCAGCATATTCGAAACAAGACCAGATTCATCTGCATCTGTAACAAACGCTTTTTTATGAATTGTATTCAAATTTCTTTTAAACAATTCTCCAAAATACGAATTTGGACTTCTTCCATAAATCATAATGGTTTGTGCATCATTAAGAATTTGAGCTGCCTTGTTTATATCTAAAACTGACATTAAAGAAGTTGTTTCTTTTATTGTTTGAATACGAAGATTCGCAATATTTTCAATGATTTCCAATGTATCTGATGAACTATTAAATGGTATATTAATATCTACATCAAGATGACTATCATCAAAGTGAGCAAGCTCATGTGTAAAAGCATAAACGAACTCTTTCCAACCAGAATAATCAAAGTATTTTGCAAAGCGAACCAATGTTGGTTTAGAAGTATGGGTCATTCGTGCAATTTCATCCATCGAATAGCTTGCTAATTTCGTTCTATTTGTTAAAAGAAATTCTCCGATTGTACGTCTTGCATCATTTTGTTTAAAAACAGTTTCTTTGATTTTTTGAAAAAGATACATAATAAGTCACACTCCTAAAATTCAAACAATCATTTACTAAGTCTTCTCATTTCACAATTATTTTAGATTCATAATTTGTAATTTTTTTACCTAGTCTAAATACATTATCATTGATTTGTGACATAATTGCTTTTCTAGATAGACCTTGACCATTTGGTCCATCAAACATTTTTTGATGAACTTTTGTTGCTAGAATAATTTCATCTCGATTTGCATAATCCTTTAAAACTTTTCCTAAAATCTCTTCGCTACGTCCTAGAGAATAAACATTTGCTGTATCAAAAAAATTGATTCCTAAATCTAGTGCACGTTTAATAATTGGACGACTTTCTTCTTCCTCTAATACCCACTTGTGAATCCAGTTATTTGGATTACCAAAACTCATTGTTCCTAGACAAATTCTTGAAACATCCATCCCTGTATTTCCTAATTTAACGTATTCCATTTATATTCCTCCTTAGTATTTTTCTAAACAGTCATATACTTATTAAAAATCAATGTAATAAAACCAATACAACATAATAACAATCCAGTGATAATTATTTGATTGCTTGCGCTTGTGTTTGAACTGAAAAAGGAAATAGCTTGAGAAGCATATGGAGCGAGAGTTGCCCCCAAGTTATAAGCAACTAAGACAACAGTCGTTCCAAATTTTGCTACTTCCTCTCCGCCGGTAGTAAACGTATGCATAAAGTAAGGCATAATATTACGAAAAGCAAAACCTAAAATCAATGAACAAATTAAAATAAATATAATAGAGGAAGACAAATTAGTTAAAAAGATACTTATACCCGCAATGAATGCTGCAATAGGTAACAGCCATCGTTTCAAATACATATACGTTACTCCAAATAAATTTCCTGCAATAAAAGCTCCTGCTGCAATGGCTGCAATCATATTACTACCATTTGTCGCATTACCAATACTTCGTTCAATTAATAGTGGTGTGATTTGCAAATTGTAATTAATGAACAAAAGAACGATACAAAATAAAATAAAACCTAAAAGAATAGATTTCGTTCTCCGTTCTTTTGAAACCGAAACTTGTGTATCAATTTCTTCCGTATTTACAAGATTCAATCTTTGATTCGGAATAAAAATAGCAACAAAAATTAAACTAACAATAGCAAAGCCATAAACTATGAAGGAAATTGACCAGTTTATTTTTATTAGTTGTCCAACACTTATTGTCATAATAATACCGCCCAAACCTTCACAAGCACTTTCTAATCCCAATGCTTTTGCTTTATTTCTAGTATCTTTTTGGTACAAACTGCTAATCATTTGAATTAATAAGCGATTAAATAAACCAATACCTAGTCCCAATAAACATCTTGAAAGAAATAGAATAAAAAAACTACCTTGATACCAAGCAGGTAATGTTCCAAAGATACCTACTATGATTAATCCTGTAATGATGGTATATTTCTTACCTATCCTATTTTCAATTAAACTAGTTAAAAAGACACCAATCACTAAAAATAGTGATGGAATCGTGGTTAGAAGTCCAACGTATACTGGGCTTACATAGGGGAAGCTTTGTATAATTGCTGGGTTATTTGCAGAAATGGCCGGTGCGGAATTAACAATCAGAGCAACTGATAATAAGGCAATTAATTTCATTGAAAAAAATGTCATTTTATCTCCTTTATCGACAGTTTTACTTTAGCAAGCAGTCAATTGATTGCTAGAGTAAAACAAATTATTCTTTATCATCAAAAATTTCTTTTGCTAAATTAAATGCTGACCATGCTTTTGGCCATCCAGCATAAAAAGAAAGATGTGTAATTAATTCTACGATTTCTTCTTTAGTTACACCGTTTTCTTTAGCAATATTTAGATGTGCTTCTAATTGTGGGACACCTTGTGTTAAAAGACTTGCTATAGTAATTAAGCTACGATCTCTAGGAGACAGTTCTTTTTCACGTGCCCATATTTCTCCAAATAATATATCATCATTTAATGTAGCAAATTGTGGAGCAAATTCACCTAAGTTATCTCTTCCAGCTGTTTGTTTTTTCATGTTTTATTCCTTCTTTCTTATTTTTTACTTCTTCAGATTTTGCCATTTATATCTCCTCCGTTACTGGATATTGAGTAAGCCAATTTGAAACAGCATTATCAGCTTTATCACCTCAAAAAAGCTATAACATAAACTCGAATAGCTTACAAGTTAATGTTACAGCTTTATTTACATATCGTCCAATACCTATTAGGCTTAGTTTTATGCTTTCAAAGCATGTTTCATTTTTTTTATGAATGTTAGAACTGTTGAACTACGTATTGCATCTTTTTTCCATACAAGAACACAATTAGTTTCCATAGAAGGAGTAAAAGGAAGAAATTTTGTGTTGTCTTTTCGATTATCAACTGCACCTTTAATTGCCAGAGCTACACCAACTTTGTTTTCAACTAAAGAGATTACATTAAAAATTAAATTGTATTTTCCAATAATGTTTAAATCATCTTCTGTAAAATTTCCCCATGAACAAAGCATATTCTGTACTTCTTTTCGACTTGAACAAATTAATGGTACACCCAAAATTTCTTTTGCAGAAACACTGTGTTGATTCGTTAAAAAATGTTCAGTAGATACCAACAACCCCCATATTTCTTTATCTGGTAAAACCAACTTATTATACTTATCTACAGGAGCTGGTTCTATTAACAGTGCTACATCTAAAAGACCTTTATCCAATTTTTCAACTATATCATTGCTTGTTCCACTAAAGATACTGAAGGTTACTTGTGGATGGTCTGCAATCATTTCCTCTAACATTTGTGACAAAAAATGAGAGCTATTTGCTTCTACACAACCTATTGAAATTTGACCCTTCAAGATTGCATTTTGATAGTTAGCAAATTCCTGTTCAGTCTTTTCATTCAATTCCAAAATTTCTTCTGCTCTTTTTTTCAAGAACATTCCTGGTTCGGTTAAATAAAGTTTTTTGTTTTGTCGTATGAATAAGTCAATATGTAAACTTTCTTCAAATTCTCTAATTTGTCTACTTAATGTAGGTTGAGTGATATGAAGTTTTTTTGCAGCTTGGGTAATATTCTGTTCTTCTGCTACTGTAAGGAAGTATTTTAACATTCTAATTTCCATTTACGCCAACCTCCTTCATATTTTTTAAAGGGTTTTAATTGTTTATTTCAGAAAAATCATGATTAATAATTAATAATAGCTCGGGAGTTTCATCTTCATAGTAGGTAAATTTTAAAATACACCAATTGCTAATTTTATTGGAATCAATTTTACTAATGACTCCAATAACATATAAAATGACGATAAGGAGTACCATGAGATGTATATATCCAATATATTTCAACGTATCCTAAGTACTTTAAAAAGTTTGGAAGTAAGTATCATCAAAAAATCTCATTACTTGTAAAGTATTCTCTAGGAATTTTAGCTTGTTGAATTACTGTTGCTGTTAATGGAGAATCACGCCAACCTTGTAGACGAATTAAATATAAAACCTTTTTCATTTTATCACCTCAAATTTATTATACACGTTAAAGTTACCTTTAACACAAGTAAGTATTTGATTCAATTTGTTTATTTAGTCATTACTATATATTTCACTTCGATTTCACAAGAGAGATATTTTGATTTCACCGAATAGAAATAAAATAAGTTTAAATAAATTAAAAAAATCGAAGGGTAGTTAAATAAACTTAGAAGGTGGAGTACCTATGAAATGGTATACATGGTGGACTATTATATTGATAGTCTTGGTTTCTATTCACTTAAAATTAAGTTTGAAAGTGGTGGGGTAGACGACAAAAAGAAAAAAATGATGAAGGAGGTTGTGATAGACGATAAAAGTCGAAGAGTTAACATTTTCTTATGGAAAAGACAAGCAGATATTTTGTATAGTGTAATAGTTAATTTTATTTTATAGTTACTTAATGTAATTTAGTAAGAAGTTCAATATAATTAAAGCCACTTAGTAGAAAATTTAGTATGTACTTAAATTATGCAAATAACTTTGTTTTCCTCCGTTTCTATCATAAATTTAATTGTTGATATGAAGTGAAACGGAGGTATTATTATATAAAATTAATATAAGATAGTATCAAAATGTTATTTGATATAGAAATTATGTAATTTAAAATATATATTTTAAATTACATAATTATTTTTAATCAGATAAATCAAGTTGAACTATTTAAGTATATCATTCGGATTTTTCTGAATTAAATATTCCTTGTTTGTAAAACTGTTTTGAGTAGGGAATAGCCAAGGCAAAAAATAAGAGTATAATACCTGCTACAATTATTAAATTATTAATAGATATTACATCTGCCATTGGACCAAAAATCACCATACCAAGAGGTATAAAACCAGTATATATAATAATAGGTAAGCTAAGAACTCGACCTTGCATTTGTGGTGCTACATGCTCTTGCAACATAGTCATAGCTGATGCTTGAATGATTGGAATTGAAAAATTCGTAAAAAACATAAATATAAAAAATTGCCAAGCTTGTGTTACAAGACCTAGAATAATTGAAAAAATAGCATAAGATAATATCGCTATAAAAAAGGTCTTATTTCTATTTTTAAAGCCACCAAAAACACCTATAATCAATCCACCTAAAACCATACCTAAAAATCCAATCATTTCAATAATAGACAAATATATATAGCCCTTGCCAAATGTTCGTTCAATCAAAAGCCCTATAAGAAATCCTGATGGAACACAAAGAAGCATGAATGCCCCATAAGTGAAAAGTACTTTTCTAATGAACTTATCTGAAAAACAGTACTTTATTCCTGATACCATATCTGCAAAAAATGAGACTTTTTCAGTTTGTTTTGGTATGTCATGTTTAGGAATTTTGATGAATATCAACAATACAATAGCAATAATTGCAGTAAATACATCGATTAAAAGAACTTGATTTATTTTATTACCAAAGCCAAGGATTGCCGCAGCCACAATAGGAACTATAAATTGTACTATAGACTGTAGGCTACCATTTATACCATTAAAACGCATTAAATGTTCTTCTGGTACAAGTTGAGGAATCATTGCATTTACAGCAGGTGTTTGTACACCACTTCCTAGTGAACGTATAACAGATATTACTGCTATGGCTATTAGTTCGCTTGTTGTTCCATTTGATGACATCATAAATAGAATTAGAACTAATGTAGATATAGCAATTATTGCATCTGATATAATTATGAGTAATTTTCGATTGTAGTAATCTGCCCATACACCAGCAAAAAAAGAAATTATCATTTGAGGTATAAAGGAACATACAGTTAAAACTGTTACCCAGACACCTGATGATGTTTGAAGTGTGACATACCATATCATTGCCATCTGTACAAGTGATGAGCCAAATAAGGAAATATATTGGCTTGCTAAAAAAATAATGACTTTTTTCTTCCATGTAGAATGAGTATTTTTATTTTCCATCCTATTCCTCCTTTGATTTATGTGTTGAATTTTTCTCGCTCTTAAGGATAACACACAAATCAAAGTCTGGAGTTAGGGTGGAGGGTTAGGAAAATTGTTTTTTCATAGTTTGAAGATGAGATTTCATGGTTTTTGCGTTATGTTCAGCTTCTTTCAATGAAGTTATCAATTTGTCACATACTGAGATAATTTCATCATCATCATTTGGAGTGTCAAGGACAGTTTTAATATTAGTATCAGGGTTAGAAGATAAAGCATTTAGCATTCGTAAAATCGCTGAAAGAGAATAGTTTGCTAAACGAAGTGAATTGATAATTTTAAGTCGTTTTATATCTTCGTCAGTATATACACGATAACCATTCTGTTTTCTTTTTACTTTTAGCAAACCATTCATTTCCCAGTTTCTTAAAGTATCTATTGTAACATTTAAGTGTTCAGCAGTTTCTTTTCTAGTTAAAAAGAGTTTATCTGTTTCCTGAGTATTTCCATTTAAAATCTGTGTAACAATGGCAAGTGCTTCTTCAGCATTAGATTTTTCTATTTCTAATTGTTGCAAGTAGTGATTTACAAGACAAATAGCCTTGTCAAAATCTTTATTTGCTGATGTTTTGATAATCTCAAGAGCATTTTTTCTCAATCCTCTTTGTAGAACCTCAATTTTTAAGGCTGTACGGGCAAATCTAAATTGTTCTATATGAAAATCATTAAAGATACGATAACCATTAGTGTTACGCTCGGGCTTAGGTATTAAGTTGAGTTCCTCATATAAACGTACAGTATTAGGATGTACACCAATTAAATCTGCTACCTCTGATGTCGTGTAAGTCTCCATTAGTATTCAACTCCTTTTAGATATATAGTACTAGTCATAATAACACCAAACAAAAGTCTGGTGTTATAGTGGAGGGTTTGGTTATCTAAGAGTAATTAGTCTATTTAAGAGTAATTACTATTCATTTTAACTGATTCTTCAATCCACGATTTAGATATAATATGTTTATTATTCCAAATACCATCATTTAAATACAGAAAACCAAATCGCAACATATCTCTAGCACTCAATGTAAGTCCCCAGCCACCTATAGAATAGCCCTGTCTATCTTTCGCCCAACCCTTAAGATTTTTTCCAAAGAAATCTTCAAAACCAAAATCTTTCATATCATAATCTAGTATAACTTTCATACCAATAGGTTTAAATAAGTACTCATTAGCAAATTCACGAGCAGATTTTCCAGTAGTTTTTGTTATAATAGCTGAAAGTAGGTGCGTTCCAGCTGAAGAATATTTGAAAGTACCAATTTCACCTTTTTGACCAAGCTGATTCAAGGTATATTTTATCCAATCTTTTTGTTTGCAAAGTCTCTCTAAAGACTCAGTCATATTTTTAAAAGGGTATGGTGCAGTCATTGTAAGTAGGTGACGTATAGTTACTGCTTTTTTACATATTTCAGAAGGACTACAAGTATATTCAGGGAAAAAATCAACAACCTTTTGGTCAACATCTTTTATATATCCTTTATCTATTGCAATACCTATTAAGGCTGATATAATACTTTTTGTAACTGATGCAACATGGAAAGTATCATCGGCACTATATCCATTATAGTACTTTTCAAAGACAATTTTCCCATTTTTTGCGATAATTATTCCATTTATATTGCCATATTGTGAGATTATTAAAGGTTCGAGTTGTGAAAGCTTTTCTAAACTCATGCCAACACTTGAAGGGTCTACTTTTTCAAAAATTAAGTCTGAGCAGTTGTTTTTATTCATTATAGATACCTTCCTGTTATAGACTTTGGATTTTCTTTTAGAGCTTTTGGAGAGCCTTCTGCAATTATATAACCTCCTTTGTCACCACCTTCTGGACCAAGCTCAACAATCCAGTCGCAAACATTTAAAACATCTATATCATGTTCAACAACAATTACAGAGTTTCCATTTGCTACCAACTCATCCAACAGTTGAATTAGTTTGGCAGTATCATACAGACTTAGACCAGTAGTTGGCTCATCCAATACATAAAGGATATTACCATTTCGTTTTTTACCAATTTCCTTTGCAAGCTTGACCCTTTGAGATTCACCTCCACTTAAAGTCGGTGTAGGTTGACCCAATTTTATATATCCCATACCTATTTGTTCCAGTACATTTAAGTGTGAAACAATACTTGGCATATCTTCAAAGAAATTTACAGCTTCAGAGACACTCATATTTAAAACATCATGGATATTTTTATTTTTGTATTTAATAGATAAAGATTCATCATTAAATCTTTTTCCATGACATTTACTGCATATATGGTCTATACTTAGGTTATTTCCCAACCAGACTTTTTCATATCCACTACCACTACATTTAGGACAAGCACCTTTAGAGTTAAATGAAAAGTGACCAGATGTAAATCCTCGCTCTAATGATTTTGGCTGACCTGCAAATAGTGTACGTATCTTATCCCATATACCAATATAAGAAGCAGGAGTTGAGTTCATATTTTTGCCAATAGGAGACTGAGATATCTCTGAATATCCAGAAATATACCTAGTACCAATCAATCTATCTGCAATAGTATCAACAACTGCATAATCATCGTCTTCATCACCTATTTCACTCTCTGTAGAATTTGTTTGATTATTGCTAGTGTGGTTATTAAACTGACTTCTAAGAAGAGGAAGTAAAGTGTCTGATATAAGTGAACTCTTGCCACTACCTGATTTACCAGATATTCCAACCATAGCACCTAAAGGTAATGATACTGTTACATTTTTAAGGTTATTTGTATTTGCATTTTGAATAGTTATACAAGGTATTTTATCAGTATGTGTAATATTTTTAGTAGTTGTTCTATTAGGCATTGAATATTTTCCAGATAGATATTGTCCAGTAAGTGATTTTTCAGATTGAAGTAGACCTTCTAAATCTCCTTGATATACTAATTGACCACCTTCAATACCAGCCTTTGGACCAATATCAATAATATGTTCTGCCATCTCAATTGTGTTTTTATCATGTTCAACTACTATAACTGTATTGCCTAAGTCTTTAAGTTTCTTTATGGATTTTAAGATGTCTATTTTTTCTGATTCATGTAATCCAGCAGTTGGCTCATCAAGCACATAAATTAATGAATCCATCTCTGAATCCAGATGTGAATTTAAAAATAGTCTTTGCATTTCACCACCACTCAAAGTTGACATTTCTCTGTATAAGGATAGATGACCTAATCGTGATTCTATTAGATGTCTAGTTTTGGCTAAAATATCATTTACAAGGTTTGTACCAAATGTATTTAAATTACCTTGGTTTAATAAGATTTTAAGGAACTCATCAATTTCTAAAATCGTCATTTTCCCAAGTTCTCCAATATGTTTTCCGTTTAAGAGTACTCCACGTGCTTCTTCACCAATTTTGAAACCATTGCAATCAGAACAAGCAGTCATAGTATAAACTCCATTCAAATCTTCCCCTCTTTTGTAACGGTTGTGATATAGCTTTGATAAACAAGAACTTTTTTTGCCATTTTCATAATGACCATAGAGTACTTCATTTTTTACTTCTTCAGGTAATTGTAAGAATTGCATCTCTAAATAATCGTTGAATTTTTTAGAGAATACTCTCAAATATCCTGGTGTAATTTTTGCCCTATCTAAGACTTGTTTTAGAGTATCGCGTTTATCGAGAATTAACTTTTCAATATTAATCTCAAAATATGCCCCATGTCCAGAACATTTCATACACATTCCATCTGAAGAATTGTATGAGAAATAACTTGGTCTCAATCGCTCTTCTTCATTCCCACAATTATTGCAAATTAGATTATTCTCTACAGGTGTATTACACATTGTACACATTATTTGCCCTTCTACTGAGTACAGTAGTGTAAGCATATTGAGAATATTGGTTCTTGTGCCAACTGTCGAACGAGGATTACTCTGGCGGATAATATTTTGTTGAACAGCTATAGTAGGAGCTAAACCTTGAATATTATCGAACTTATCCTCATTATCAATACCTGCAAGTATGCCTAAAGATTGCAGGTATTGTTTACGTCCTTCCTCAAATACAATATCAAACATAAGGCTAGATTTACCTGAGCCACTGACACCTGTTGCAACAACAAGTTTATCTTTGGGAATAGAAACATCTATATTTTTAAGATTGTGTATCTTTGCTCCATTAATTTTTATTTCTTTCATTGGTTCACCTCATTTTATCAATTTTATCAAACCGTAAAATAGGAATATGTTAATCCTTAATACAAGAATAGCTTAGATGAGGTTGTTAAAAAGGTTCTATAGGTAAATATATATCGACCAAGTGTCTATTTTGATGGTGATTATGTGGGTTGTTAAGATATACTTCAAAAGGGAAGGAGGCACGTAACTTATAATTACCATTCGATAGCCATTCATTATACATAAAATCCCACGCATCACTATATTCAGATTTTGAAATATCAAAATGTCCCACAAGATATTTTCCAGAAGGTATTATCATATTGCCAAGGTTGTCATTCTCTTTGACAACAATGTTATCTGGAATGGTCATACAAATACTAGTCCTCAATTGATGCTCCTGTGTAAATTGTGGATTATCATGATAAATGGCTAATATTTTTGTGTTTTCAAGTCCAATTAGATTCTGTTCACTTGCATATTTGAATAACCGTTCTAAAAGTTTTGGGAAAGTACTAGTTAGATTACCATATGAACCAGTATATCTAGTGTAAATAGTATTCATATTATCAAGTTCTAGAATTTCAATTTCACCTTTAACCTCTCTAGTATTCTTACATTTAGGTTTTGATATGCTTCTATTGTACTGAGAAATTTTATATGGTTCTTTGCAATTCTTGCTATAATTATTTCTATATTTTATAGGGCTTATTTTATAATAATTTTTAAATGCTCTAGAAAAAACTGCAGAATCAGTAAAGCCAAAGTAATGTGCAATATCAGTAATTGTCATATCAGTACGATGAATAAGAAAAGAAGTTGCGTTCTCTAACTTTAGTCTATTTACATACTGAGACAAAGTTTCTTTTTCTATAGTTTTGAAAATTCTATGAAAATGAAACTTTGAAAAACCTGCTATATTGGAAAGCTCATCAAGGGAAAGAGGTTCATGTAAATGTTCTTCTATATAGTCTTGTACTTTGCAAATACGATTTATATATTCTTTTTTACTTTTAGAGTTTGTCATAACTATTCCTCCTCATTGTGTAAAATATGTATATTAACTAATTAAATGAACACTATTTTTTAATATACTGGAGAAATATAGCCCATTTGAATTGTTTTTGTAATAGCTTCAACTGATGAAGAGACATCGAGTTTGTCATATATGTGCTGTAAATGATTTGATAATGTTCTTTCACTTATGTACAATTCATCAGCAATCACTTTTCTTTTTTTTCCACTACAGACAAGCTGTAATATTTTTTTCTCCATACTTGTCAAATCTTCAATAATTAGTTCATTATTTTCAGATGGGAAACAAGTTCGACCTTGATAGACTTTCAATAATGAATCAATTAAATCATCTGGACTGATATTCTTATTAAGGAATCCACAGATACCTATTTTTTTAGCTTCATATTTATAAACTGGTAGGTCATATCCAGTTAACATTATTATTTTAATAGTAGGGTTAGTTTCTAATAGATTATAAGCTATCTCTAATCCATCATATTCACTTAAGTCTCTAAGATTTATATCCATCAATACAATATCTATTTTTTTATTTATAATTATTTCTGATAAATTATGAACATCTTGTGTAGAATAAAATTGTTCGATTTCTTCGTATTCTTCTAATGCAATGGACAAGCTCTTAGCAAAAAGCATGTGGTCATCAACTAACAAAATATTTATATGAACCATCTCCTTTCATAGGAACTGTAATTTGTACGCAAACTCCATGAGGTATATTATCAGAAATATTTATTGTTCCTTCTAGGTTTTCTACTTGTTCTTTAATTAAGATAACGCCTTTATGGCTTGTTGTATCTAAAGGCATTTTAGATATATCTAAATGAGCTTTAAAGGATGTATTTGCCACACCATTATCACTAACAGATAATTTTATTATATCTTTTTCTAGTGATAAAGTTATCCATGCGTGGCTACCATTTGAGTGCTTATATACATTTGTCAATAATTCTTTAATTAGACGGTATATCAATATATCATACGGCTCAACCAAGAATAGAGTATCAGAGCACTTAAATGCAACCAGAATATTTCTTTGTGGAAATGATAAAGAAACACTTTCAATTAAATTCTGATAATTTTCTTTTACTGTCAAATTTTTTAAGATTACGGGATGATAGTCTTGCATTTGCTTTCTTATACGTGTATTTAAGTTGTTAAGTGTTCCGTATATAATATCTTGTACTTCTGGACGATATGACTTACTTGTCATATTTTTTATTGAAAGCAAATCCTGTAATACCTCGTCATGTAAAAAATTAGAAAAATCTGTTTTTAGTTGTTCCTCTTGTTGTAATCTTTCTAATGCAAAAGTATACTTACTATTTTTAGGTATTTGATTTTTTTCATGTTTTAAGTTAAATTCCAAAATAATATTACAAAGAAAAATAAGCATAAATAAAACATTTATAGCTATTAATATTATAGAAAAATTACTACTACTAAATAGTACTATCAAACTAACTACTAAAATACTTGTAAAAAGAAAAATAGCCCTTTGTTTTAAGTTAAAAACTGTTGAAATAGGAAAACTATCATTTTCTTTAAGTACAATTCCATGAATACTCATAGAAAATATCAATACAATTAGATAGATTCCAAAATTACCAATATGATTTGATATTCTTAGTGTGAAAAAATAATAAGTAAAGAATCCTATAATTGTTGTAAATACAGAAAACGATATAGGTTTTTTTTCACTTCTTATAACAAAAACGACCCTTTTCCAATGATAAAAAATAATATAGAAAAAGCTTATTATACTAACAACAAACTGAATTCCATACATACAAGCATATATTTTTTCAGAGATAAATGCTCCTATAATTGCAGCAGTACAGGTGATGAGAAATAAAATATCTGTTATCTTACGAAACTTGTATCCACTACATTGAAACAAAAATAAAAATATAAATTTAATAGAGACATACGCTATAATTGTGCTTAAAATTTTAAAAATAATAGTGCCTATTGGTGTGGCTACAAATGATAAGAGCAAATACCAACTATCTAGTGCCAGTAATCCACAAAACAATGAGATAATGTTATTTTCTCGGACATTACAAGAGGTTATATATGTAATATCTATAAGTAATAATGTTGAAATTATTAAGGGAATAATGCTTTGGATACTCATATAAGTTTCAATACTTGTAGATACTCCCATGAAGAGGATTGATAGAATGTAGTTTCCTAAAAATAGTATTTTTAAATTAAAATTTTGCAATTTTCTACACCTCCTTATGGATTTATAGTTTTGTACTATATCAATTTTATGGCTATATCAAACTTATGAATCTATAGTTTTGTATTATATCAAGTACTTATAAATAAAGTATATCAAATGGTCATGCATTTAAGTTTGACGATTTGGTAAATATTATTTTTTTATACAAAATTTTATATAGAAATGCCGATTATCCACATAAACACTGGATTTAGCAGCAGTTTTACAATTAGTAAATATTTATTTTACCACGAATTTACCACGAATGAGTGAGCTTTGATACGACTTAATTATTAAAACAATGATAGGCACTTTTATTTAGGAGTTCTTTTTCTTTGTAAAGGAAAAGCAGTCAATCTATTGACTAACTGCTTGATAAACTGTAATTTACCAAATACAATCATAACGTAGCTTATTCCAACGATAAGCCACACTATTACTATGTAAAATTATTTCACATTCTAAATGATACGGCGATTTGTCGAAACATGCCCAATATTTGAATAGAAAAGATTGATAGTTTTTATATTGCGTAATAAACTCTATCCTAAATTTTCCATTATTAATAGCAGTTATAAAATTTATCGGTTCCCAATTTTCACGGATTGTTTTTACTTTTCCATTTCCCTTAAAAACATAAATCTCAATGCCATCGATTTCTTCATCTATAATTTGAAAATCTACTTGAGAAGAATTTGTGCGAACAGTAGTATTTGACTTGTTTTGAGAATGTTTTTTTATTATCCAAAAACCATCAGGAAAAACGAAGGATAAGATACCATTATCAAAATCCATTTTTTCTACAAAGCAATCATGAAGGCTAATACAACAATCATCTAAGTCACAATACTGGTACATTTCTATCCTCCTACAAGTTTTAATTTTTCTTTCTATCTATAAACTGGGAGTTATTCGCCCCAGTCTAATATCGCAACCATCAAGTTTTTCCCACTCGAACATGTCTTTGAAATCACTATAGCAATCTTCGCAAATGTAGCACGACAAATCAACCGGAATAAATCACCATAAGGGTTGTCCTGTACAGAGTCTGAACAAAATTCGCAACATTTTAGCTGTAGTGCTTGTTTTCAAATTTCTTCTCCGTCAGTCGGATTTATATATGCCTTTTTTAAATATTTAACATGATTCAATAATCGCCAGTCATCCTTTTCAATCACAATAACATCACCCTTACAACTTACAATTTTTATTTCTCTTAATCACTACTGTAAACTGGAATTATTAATCACATTTATTAAAAATAACTGTTTGCTCTTTCATAGATATTTTTCCAACTTGATAACCATATTCCGTAAGTTCCTTTTTGTATTTCAAAAAAGAATGGTCTATAGCTATCCCTGTAATTTCAGCAATTTCAGCGAAAGTTAATTTGAAAGACTGGTTTCCATTTTCCTGTATATATTTCCATAAAGTATCATATTTGCTCATCTCATACCACTCCTCTACAAATTCGGCTTTATATGACTATTATACTACTTTCTATAACGTATAGCAAAGGTAAAAAGCCCTATCAAGAGCCTTTCACAAAAGGTGGTGCGAAGCACTCTTAATCGGGCTTTTTATTTTACTATATCTTCTTAAAAGCGGATAAAGGTTACTTTATCTCATCTAAATCTTTAAATCCCTCAATCGTTTCTTCAAACAGGTCAAGACTGTATAAATCGTCATAGATGTTCATCATTTCCTGAAACTTCTGTTGCTGTACCACTTTCCAAAGGTAAGACATGAGTATTTATAAGAAGAAATGTGAAGTATATACCGAAAGTAAAATGTTCGTAACCCCTATAGAATAAGGCTTTACGAGAGTATAAGAATATATAAAAAGATAATTAGAATCTATATTAAGCTTAATACAATTTTACAACAGGATTTAATAGTAAGTATATAATATATTAAATATACTACAGCAGTTAAGAAAATCGCAATAATCACAGGTATATATTGTGAAAATGAGTTTCCAAGTAAATTCTGCATCAAAGCAGTCTTATAAACCAATGTAGCAAATACACAGTTCAATATCCCAAGTAAAAACGGAATATTAAAAAATGGCAATACTTGTTTTTTAATAATTTTTTTTATTTGTATATTAGTATAACCCATTTTTTGTAAAATATCATAATCGGATTTTGAATCTGAAATTGCTGATATATTGTTAAAGTATAAAATACTTCCAGCAGCAATAAAGAATAATACCACAAGAAATCCGATTAGTAGAAATGTAGAACTATTGATTGATAATAAATCATTTATCCTGTGAGAATATCCCTGTAAATAAGGGCTTCCATTTAAATAATCTGAAATATTACTATATAAATTTTCATTATTTTTAATTGATTTACCATTAATACTTAAAATGCTTGTTACTAGTAATTTATTTTGTGCTATTTGTTCATATATACTATCACTAACAATAAGTGTTCCAACGCTATTTCCAAAAGAAATAGCATTGTTTAATGATGTTTCTCTTACAGTTACAGGTGTTTCTTTACTATTGATGAGTAGTTGATAAATCGTTCCATTTTCACTACTTTCATCATTATTTGGTTGATATTTTATCAAAATACATTCATTATCACTTAAAGGGTTAAGTTGTTCTAGTAGTTTTGTTCGATTTTGTGCCTTTAGTAAAGTATAATAATCAGAAAAAGATATACATTCAAATCCTGCTTCTCTTGGAATAACTTCTTTAGACGAACTATTATTAGATAAATCATTCTTAGATGTACCAATTTCATATTCAAGTGGAAGGTCTTTTGATGAAGATTTTACCTTATAAATATTTGTCTGTGTAAAAATAATATCGTCTGTATTAGACGTGTATTGACTGACAATTTGTTTTACATCGTCGATTTGTTCATTTTTTTCTACTCTAAATTCTATTTCTGAAGGTGTAATACGTGAAACGGATGCAATAGGGTAGTATAAAGAAAGTGCCATAACACTTGAAACTGTCAAAGTAGCAGCAGAGAGTAATGTAAGCATAATTAGAGTTTTAGAATTTGAACGGATACGATAGATAAAGTTTGGAATAGTTATTATCTTCGTACCTGTGTAGAAAGCTCGTTTATTTTTTTTACTCTTTTGCATAATGTATGGAAGAAAGGAATTGATAAAGAGAACTGTACCAATCACAATGAGAATCATAGTTATCAAGCCCATTTGATAAAATCCAATACTTATCCATACTGACTTAGTTCCACGAAGAATATCTAGTGATAAACAATACCCACTTAAAATCATAATAAATCCCATAAAGGCTGAAATTTTTCTGAACTTCAATTTTTTTTCTGCGCTTTTTTCATATCTTATCAACTTTATAAGTGAAGTCTTATAAAGAAATTTACCATTTGATATAGCTAAAACTAAAACAACTAATGCTATAAAAATGATTGTTTTGCTTATTGCATTTATATTAAAAAACGATATCTGTGAATTGTCGATTGATAAATTAAGTAGTACTGTAATGCCAAAGACAATACCCTTATGTACCAATGCTCCTAATACCAATCCAGTAATAAAAGTTCCACTACAAATTAACATGTTTTCAAAGGTAAGTAGTGATAAGATTGTAAACTTACGATAGCCAAGTAAAGCATATATGCCTAATTCTTTTGTACGACGTCTCAAGAAGAAGCGATTTGAGTATGCCATATAAAAGATGACAAATGCCATCAAAAATATAGAAATAACATTACACATAGATTCAACTCTACCATCAGTTGAAATCTTTTCTAACATTACTTTATTAACCGAAAATGAAGTAAATGCGAAAAATACGGTAATCACAAAGGAGACTGAAAGCAGATATAGAGAATAGAATGAAAAGTTCTTTTTAAGATTTTTTATTGCCATGTAAAAAATGTTCATTAAATTATCCTCCTATCGTTTAGTATCTAATTTTGCAATTTCTTGAATAATCAATTCATAAAATGTATGTCTATTGTTCTGCTGTTTGTATAACTCCTTAATAATATGACCATCTTTAAAAATCAAAATTCGATTTGCAAAACTAGCTGCATAGGCATCATGTGTTACCATTAAAATTGTTGTTTTCAATTCCTCATTTGCTTCTTGTAGTGAGTAGAGTAGTTCAGTGGCTGAGTTGGAATCTAAAGCACCTGTTGGTTCGTCTGCAAATAGAATGCTAGGTTGTTTTACTATTGCTCTAACTGCTGAAGCTCTCTGTCTTTGCCCACCAGATAGTTCATTTGGGTATTTGTTTAATTGAGAAGCTATGCCAAATCGTTCAGCTAGACTCCTTACCATGTTTTCTATCTTATCTGGGGGTAGTTTTTGAAGTGTAAGAGGTACTGAAATATTCTCAAAAATTGTAAGGCTATCTAGTAAAAAATACTCTTGGAAGATAAAACCTAAATTATCACTACGAAAATCAGCAGCACTAGTATCGCTAAGCGATTTCAAATTTATATTGTTTATTAAAACATCTCCACTTGTTGGTTTATCAATTGTAGATAATACGTTAAGAAGAGTTGTTTTTCCAGAGCCAGAAGCTCCCATTATTCCTATAAATTCTCCTTCTGATACATTAAAGGACACCTTATCCAAACTAGGTTGTTGACCTTTATTATAAATTTTAGTTATGTTATTTACTTTTAATATTGTATTCATTGTATATGTCCCCTTTCATCTTAATACAGTCAAATTATATATTAACTTTATTGTTCTTTCATGAGTAAATCACGCAATAATTCTGTGTAAGTTAATTTTATTACAATTTAATGGGGGGACTAATTAAAAAACAAAATAAAAGAAAAGCCATAGATACGGAAAATTCCAGTATTTATGGCTTTGGGATAATTAATAAAATATATATTTTATTAATTATCTATTTCAAATTCTAATATTTTACCAGTAATTGCACTAATTGTTATTTCATACTCAGTTTTTCCTTTTATTATTTCACCTTCATATTCTTTGTCATCTTCATCATATTTAAATTTTACTATTTTTCCACCAGGTACTTTATCTAACATTATTGATTTAGCTTTTTCAGCACCAATAATAGAATTGTTGTCATTAGTATTAGAGTTATTGTTGTGATTATTATCATTATCATCAAAGTCATCGTCAGAATCCTTGTCCATATCAATATCTATAATTCTTCCATCAAATGCACTTATCTCTAATTCATAGGTTTTCTTATTTTTTGCTACCTTAGCTTCATATTCATTATCTTCAGCATCATATTTACAATAGATTAAATTACCATTAGGAACAGCATCTAATGCTATAGACTTAGCTTTATCCAATGATATATTTTTTGTACCTAAATTATTATCATTTAAGTCATCATCTTTTTCAATTTCTATTATTTTACCAGAGTAGGCATCAATTTCTATCTCATATAGGACATTATCTTTTATAACTTTGCAGTCGTATTTATTATCATCTTCATCATAGTAACAAACTAAAATATTACTTCCTGGAAGAGCTTGCTTTAATATTTTTTTAGCTTGTATTAAAGATATTTTTTTAGTTTTATTTCTTATGTTGACATTTTTTAGTTTTAAAATATCTTCAAACGCTTTTTGATTATATCCTCCTCCTACCTGTGTTATTTCATTTATGTCTTTGTTTTTAATAAATTCTTTTTGACTATTTACAAGGCTACCATTAGATATCATTATAGGAGAATTTTCTTTAGCAGCTAGTACTCCTATTGATAATGAATCGACTAGTGCATTTTCTTGATTAATACCATCTTTGGCTACAAATATATTATTTATTTTTTTGTCCTTATAAAATTGTTCTATAATTTTTGCATTAGTATTGTTTCTATCCGAACCACTAATTCTTTCTTTATTTGGATATTTTTTTACTGTATTATCTGACAAAACCTTACTTCCTCCAACTATGTAAGATTTTTTTATAGACCTATTATTTAAGAAATTTATACTGTTATTATTACTATTTTCGTCTGATACTAATATTATAGGCATATTGTGTATTGCTGCTGGAGAAGCTATGCTAACTGCATCAGATAATCCCTTTAAGCCATTAACAACAGCAACATTTTCTACTTTTTTTATTTTATCTATTTCTTTAAGTACATTTGTAGACATTTCATATATATTATTTCCTACTATTTTATTTATTTTTATGTTAAGTGACTTTATTTCATTTTCTACTTTGGAAGAAATACTATTTCCGCTATCTACTATGTATACATTGTCTACATTAAGTCTTTTAAGTTCAGCTTTAGTCGAACTTTCGATACTATTACTGTTTACTAAAAGAATAGGTGCATTCTTTAGTTTAGCAAATGGATTTGCACAAAGAGCACTTTGAATAGAGTTACCATTAACGATAATAGCTGTTTTTGATTGAACCCATCCCAATTTGCTTACTTCTACAGCTGTTTCATATCTTGTTTCACCTATTAATCTTTCTTGTTTTGTAGTATTGTCTGCAAAAATTGCTGAAGAGCTAGAAAAAAACATCATACCCGATATTAATATAGCTAAATTTTTCTTATTCATATTTTTACCTCACAATCTTTAAAATTTTGTTATTTAGTGTTACTTAGTAAAGTATAATCTTAAAGTCAAGCTATTATCAATATTATATCATAATTTATTGGGAAAAAGCTTTTATAGAGGTTTATATTAAGAAAATGGATGTGTTATAAAATAAATTAAAATTAACTCTTTATATAGTAAAAACTGAATCAATAGTTAGAGTTTATCTTAAGATGGAATGAAGGTAATTATAAATGATAATTATGAATATAAAGGAGAGGGTATTTATAGACATTTTAGTAATAAATATATCATGAAACGATTAACTTTGTTAAATAAAATGATAGGATAGATAGAAGATGATAGTATTTATTAGCTAAAAGAGTTATTAAGTGAATATAATGTAAATATATGGTAGAATAGAATATATATAGAATTTAAATTAAAAAAATGGAAGTATTATAATTTCGGCAACTTGTTTTTAGCTTTTTAATCAATACTCAATATAACACAAAATTCAAATTGGATATTTTTCACTATCAAAATAAATAATAGCATAACGATAATCGTATATTATTCTTTATTAAATATAGGGAATTTTTTAGGTTAGTAGGAATAAATAAAATTTATATTATTGCGATGGAGGTATTTATGCTTAAGATAGTTATTTGTGAAGATGATTTTATATTTAGAGATAAGCTAAAGGGATATGTAGAAGTTATATTAAAAGATGTAGATAAGCAATTTGAAATTATAACATTTAATTGTGGGGAAGATTTAATTGAAAATTATCCAGAAGATACACATATATTTTTTTTAGATATAGAAATGGATAAGCTTTCAGGTATGGATATAGCAAGAAGGATTAGAGAAGTTGATTGTAATTCAGAGATAATATTTACAACAGCAGTAGTAGATTATATACAAGACGGTTATGAGGTCAGAGCTTATAGGTATTTAATAAAACCAATTGAATTTAATGAATTAAAGAAGCATGTTCTTTCATGTGTAGAAGATATCTCTAAAAGAAACGAAAATAATTTAATTATTCAAAATAAAGGTATAGTGTATAAAATTTCAATAGATAGTATCACTTATATTGAAGTTAGAGATAAAGATATAACTATTCATACAATAGATCAAAGCTATGATATAAAAAATAGTTTATCTAAAATTGAAAAAGAATTAAATGAGCATAATTGTAAATTTTATAGATGTCATAAAAGTTATTTAGTTAATATGAATCATATACAATACATAAAACAGAATGTAGTTTTAGTTAATAATGCAGAAATTCCAGTTAGTAGGAGTAAAATTAAGGATTTTAAAATTAAATTAGCTAATGTATTAGGAGATATTATATGTTAGATAAAGCTTTGTTTTGGAATATAGTTACAGTAATATCTACAACGGTAGAATGGGGGGTTTATAAGCTTATATTAGATGAATTTAGTGAACATAGAAAAAATAATACAATTATAAATAGCTTAATTGCTACTCTTATTGTAATTACAACAGTATTAACTATTGCAGGTGTAAATTCAAATATTAAATTGTTTATTGGGATGATTGGTGGATATATATTTTATTTATATAATTATAAATCGACAGTATTAAAAAGTTTAGTAATAAGTTTAGTATACTGGATGATATTAATAGGTGTGGATTCTGTTAGTTCAAGTGTAATATTAATGATAAATTCTATAGACAATCTAAATATATTACAACATAGTGCGGAAAGCCCACTCCTTTAGGTGTGGGATGGATAGCACAAATAGTGTATAAAAGGTATTGACACATACACATATAATGTTAATATAAATATATGGAAAATAAATATAGAAGAACTCAAACAACTGTTAGTCTAATTAATTATCATTTTGTATTCTGTCCTAGATATAGAAGAAAAGTATTTAATATAGAAGGTTTAGAAGATAGATTTAAAACATTGGTTAAAAATAAGTGTAAGCAGATGGATATTGAAATTATTGCAATAGAATGTGATAAAGACCATACACATATGTTTTTTAATAGTCTTCCAACTTTAAGTCCTTCTGATATAATGCAAAATATAAAAGGTTATACAAGTAAAATATTAAGAGAAGAATTTATTGAATTATCAAAAATGCCTAGTTTATGGACTAGAAGTTATTTTGTATCTACAGCAGAAAATGTATGTAGTGAAACTATTAAAAAATATGTAGAAAATCAGAAAACAAGATATTAGAAAGTGAGGTGAATATTATGTCAAATTATATATTAACATTACAATTAAAGACAGAAAAGTTTCAAGAAGATATTATATGTAATACTTTTGATAAGTATAGAAAAGTATATAATTCATGTTTATCAGAACTATTTAAAAGGTATAACCACATGATAGAATCTAAGGAGTATCAAGCAAATTGTAAATATAAGGGTAAAGATAGAAATAAAATATTTAATGATATTACTAAGAAATATAATTTGACAGAGTATTCACTTCATAATTTTGTTAAACCTATTTGTAAATATTATAAATTAAATTCTGCTATATCTCAGAAAATATCCACAAGATGTTTTAATGCTTTTAGTAAGTATATATATCATCAAGCTAAACAGGTTAATTATATTAGATATAATGAATTAACATCAATAGAAGGAAAACAAAATTCAACTGGAATTAGTTATAAAGATGGTGTTATTAAATTTAATAAGATGGCTATTCCAGTAATAATAAAGAATAACGACAACTATGCTCAAAGAGCAATTCAAGATAGAATAAAATATTGTAGAATACTTAAAAAAGAAATTAAGGGTAAAATTAAATGGTATGTACAATTAGTCTTAGAAGGAGTTCCACCTAAAAAAACAACCACTCAAGGAAAAATAAAAGGGCAAATTGGTTTGGGTAATGTAGGTATAGATATTGGAACTCAAACTATAGCCATATCTAGTAAATATGATGTTAAGCTATTGGAGTTAGCTCCTAATGTTAATAATATAGATAGGCAATTAAAATTAATTCAACGTAAAATGGATAGAAGTAAACGTGCAACCAATCCTAATAAATTCAATGATAATGGTACTATAAAACAAGGAAATAGAGATAGGTGGATATTTAGTAATCACTATATTAAATTAAAAACACTAAGAAAAGAGCTATATAGAAAGCAAACTGAAATAAGAAAGCAAGACCATTATGTGCTAATTAACAAATTATTAAATTTAGGTAATAAGTTTTATGTTGAAACGATGAGTTATAAAAGACTTCAAGCTAGAGTAAAGAATACTACTATTAATGAAAAGACTGGTAGAATCAATAAGAAGAAACGTTTTGGAAAATCATTAGCAAATAAAGCACCATCAATGTTTTTGACTATGTTAGACAATAAGTTAAAATATAATGGTGAAAAACTATATAAAATAGATACTGCTAAATGTAGAGCTAGTCAATATAATCACTTTTTAGATGAGTACAATAAGAAGGAATTAAGGGATAGATGGAATAATAGTATGGATATTCAAAGAGATTGTTATTCTGCATTTTTAATAATGAATGTTAATGAAGATTTAAAATCAATCAACAGAGAATTATGTATTAACACGTATGATAACTTTAAAATATTACATGATAAAGAAATAAGTAGATTAAAGAAATTAAAATTAAATGGTTATAAATTAATATCTAGTATGGGGATATAAAAACTATATAGGTTGAGAAACGAGCCTAATATTAACGTTAATGGTGTCAACAGATACTTTGTTAATAAAAGTCTTAGGGAATATGATTAGTGATAATATGTTGTAGGTTATGATTTATTGTAACTGAGAGTATTATAGAAATTCATGTAGTACCTAAGAACCCCATGCCTTTAGGCATGGGAGTTTCAGAGCTATAGTTGGTCAAAGCGGTTCTGGAAAGAGTACACTACTTCATTGTATGGCAGGGCTTGATAAACCTACTTCAGGTAAAGTACTTATGGATAATTTAGATTTATATACTTTAAATGATGATAAACTGTCGAAGATAAGAAGTAAAGAATTTGGGTTTATATTTCAAAGTTTTAATCTAATACCAGTTATAAATGTTTATGAAAATATAATACTGCCTATTTCACTTAGTGGTGAAAAGATAGATAAGGAATATATGGAAAATTTAATAATTAAATTAGGTCTTAAGTCGCAAATCAAGAAATTCCCCAATGAATTATCAGGGGGACAACAGCAAAGGGTTGCAATTGCTAGAGCACTTGCAAATAAGCCTTCAGTAATATTAGCGGATGAACCGACTGGAAATTTAGATGGTAAAACAACTAGAGAAGTAATGGATGTATTAAAGTTTTGTGTTAATGAATATAAACAGACATTAGTTATGATAACTCATAATAATGAAATAGCTGAGAGTGCTGATAATATTATAACTATTAATGATGGTAAAATTATATCCAATTAATGACATACATCTAAATCTATACTATGAAAAATGAATATTTTTCACTTAAGAATAGTTGTTATACTCTATGTTATATGTGAATTAGTTGCTAAATATAGCCTAAAAATAAAGGGAATGTCTTTAAAATCTAAATAAATAGATTTTAAGGGCATTTTTACTATATATATTTAATTTAGAATGCTATATATAAGAAATAAAAGCGTGTATTAATTGAAATTAGTAACGTTCAATTGATATACTAATCTTACAAGGTTAAAATATTACAAATAGCTTATTCTTTAAACTCTAACAAAAATATATGAGGGACTATGAACTAGATAATTAATGAATAATAGATAAATCTTTAGAGTATTTAACTAAAAAATAAAAAAACTATTGACTTAAAGTTAACTCTAAGTAGTAAAGTATAATTATAGAAAATTTATAAGTATTTAGAAGCATAAGTTAAAATAGAGAATACTTAAAGGGGGAAGTAAGAAAATGGAAGCAAAAAAATTAGGTTTTGGATTAATGCGTTTACCAGTAAAAGATGAAAATGATGTTACAACTATTGATATGGAATATTTAAATAAAATGGTTGATACTTTTTTAGAGAGAGGGTTTACATATTTTGATACAGCTTATGTATATCATATGGGAAAAAGTGAGATAGCGTTGAGAGAATCTTTAGTAAAGAGACACAAAAGAGATAGTTTTACTGTAGCTACAAAACTACCATTAATGGTTTTAAAGAAAAAAGAAGAACAAGAGACTATTTTTAATGAACAGTTAGAAAAGTGTGGTGTAGATTATTTTGATTATTATCTTTTGCACAATATAGGTGTATCACATTATGAGGTAGCCAAAAAATTTGATAGCTTTAAATTTATTGAAGAAAAGAAAAAAGAAGGAAAAATAAAGAATATTGGCTTTTCTTTTCATGATAGTGCAGAATTATTAGATAAAGTCTTGACTGAGCATCCAGAAGTAGACTTTGTCCAATTACAGATTAACTATTTAGACTGGGATAATGAAAGTATACAATCTAGAAAATGCTATGAGATAGCAGAGAAGCACAATAAACCTGTAATTGTTATGGAGCCAGTAAAAGGAGGCACACTTGCAAAGATACCAGAAAAGGCAGAGAAGTTATTGAGTGGCTATAATGAAGATATGTCAATACCATCTTGGGCAATCCGTTTTGCAGCAAGTAAAGACAATGTTATGATGGTATTAAGTGGAATGTCAAATATGGAACAATTGTTAGATAATACAGGATATATGCAAAATTTTAAACCATTCATAAAAGAAGAATATGATGTTATAGACAAAGCTGTAGAAATTATCAATGAATCAATTGCAGTTCCATGTACTGCATGTCAGTATTGTGTAGAAGGATGTCCAAAAAATATTGCTATTCCAAACTATTTTGCATTGTATAATTCAGAAAAACAAGCTATTAATGCTGGATTTTCAACACAGATGGTTTACTATAATAACTATACTAAGACTTATGGTAAAGCATCAGATTGTATTGGATGTAAACAATGTGAGGAAAGTTGCCCACAACATATTAAAATTATAGATGCCTTAAAGAATGTGGCAGAAATCTTTGAAAAATAATTAGTAGCTGTAAATAAGCAGGATAAATAATTTTGAAAAATAATTATATGTAGATAAATAAGGTAAATAGTTTTGATAGCTTACTAACTGTAGATAAATAGAGTCAATAATTTTGATAAGTTACTAACTATAGATAAACAAAATAAGCACTTTCGATAGAATATTATTTAAATTATTTAATGATATTTTAATCTATACAATATCAAGAGAGGTATATATGTATGACGATTTCAGAAGTTAGCAAAAAATACGAACTTTCAGCAGATACTTTACGATATTATGAACGAATTGGTCTGATACCGCCTGTAGGTAGAAATAAAAGTGGGATTAGGTCTTTTACAGAAAAAGATTGTGAGTGGATTAATTTTATAAAATGTATGAGAAGAGCAGGTCTTTCTATTGAGACATTGATTGAATATGTGGCTATGTTTCAACAAGGAAATAGTACTATCCAAGCGAGAAAAGAACTTTTGATAGAACAGCGAAATCAACTAGTGAAAAGAATGGAAGAAATGCAAAAAACTTTGGAACGATTAAATTTTAAGATTGATAGATACGAAGAAGGTCTTATTGAAAAAGAAAAGACATTAGGCAAGAGTATAAATAAAAAATTGGAGGAAGTATCTTATGAGTAAAAATGTATTAATAGTGTCCGCTAGTCCTAGAAAAGGTGGTAATTCTGATTTATTGTGTGACCAATTTATGCAAGGAGTGTTAGAATCTAAAAATCAAGTAGAGAAAATATTTTTAAAAGATAAAGATGTTAACTATTGTACTGGATGTGGTGCTTGTTATGAAAAAGGAGCAAGTTGTCCACAGAAGGATGATATGGGAGAAATTCTTGAAAAAATGATTGAAGCAGACGTGATTGTTTTGGCAACTCCAGTTTATTTTTATACTATGAATGCACAAATGAAAACTATGATTGATAGAACTTGTTCTAGATATACTGAAATTTGTGATAAAGATTTCTATTTTATTGTCACAGCAGCAGACAATAATGTGGATGATATGGAAAGAACAATAGAAGGTTTTAGAGGGTTTACATCATGTTTAAATGGCTCTAAGGAAAAAGGTATAGTATATGGTGTAGGAGCTTGGCACATAGGTGATATTAAGGGAAGTGAGTCAATGAAACAGGCATATGAAATGGGCAAGTTGGCATAGTATGTTTGTATATGATAAAGGGTTTGTCTCAAAATAGAGATAAGCCTTTTTTTCATTGTTGAAATGATGAAAATATATTTGATTTCATACAAAAAAGTGTCTCGAGAACTAAAAAGTTCATTTTGAGACACTACTTTTATTTTACAATATTTATTTAAATATCTAGTATCACTCATATATTTCAACAGTTACCCTAAAAACTATATAGATTCCTGCATAATATTATTTTCTTTAGTAATTAATTTTTCTAAGTTTTTCCAATCGATTTCTTCCATATTTGCAAAATAATGACCACTTCCTATACAAGTCAAGTAAGACTTTCCATCTAATTTAAATGAAGAACCACCAATACACTTTGAATTACATTTTTTACAAGTACGAGTTTTAGTGATACTTTCCTTAATAGTTTTAGAACATTCTTCTACAGCATCTTTATATGTATTTAGATGAAAAAGATTTGCTTTAACTCTCCATTTTTTTCGTTACATTCTATAGTAAATAGGCTACGTTTTGGTTTCTTAGTGGAATATACTATCTTGTAAGAACGAGCACCTGTCTTTGGTTCAATTTTGCAATCTAATGATTTACCAAGCTCATGTAAATCACAAGCAATATTATAATCTTTACCACTTAATATCTTTAACATTTCCTTTGTTGTTTCTGCTGTTAATTCACTTTTACCCATATTAAAAAATCCCCCTAATAAAAAATAATTAATATAAGTATATTAAATAAATTTATTAAAATCAATAAAATAACTACAATCTTACATTATTGGACATAGAATGAGATCTAATACTTTATTATAAAAGAGACTTAATAGTATGAAAATTCATTCAGACATGATACAATTCTATAAAAGATTTAAAAAATAGGAAAGGAGAAAGTTGCTGAGAGGTAATCAACATAATAATTTACTGATAGATTATAAATTTATTATGAGAAGAATAATGCTATGAAGTAAGGTTATTAAAAGAGGGATTTGTGAGTTCTCAGCAATGGTGATGGGTATTGATGATTTTTTGGTTACTATTATATTTAACTATTATATTTTCAATAGGCTCTATGATAACTAGAGTAAATAAGGTTTGGGTAAAGGTTTTACTATTTATAGTGGTTGGATTGTCAACTATAGTTCTTTCATACATAATAACTTGATAATTTAGGATTAAAAAACTAGTTTTAACATATAAATTCTCAAAACAAGAATTCTCAAGTTGGTAAATTTCTAGATATGAGAAAAAAATTGACATTACGGAAAAATAATTTTGAAGCGTTTTTTTATAAAAATATTTAGATGTGGCTAGTTTGAATGACTTCACAAAATTTTATATATAGGTAAAGTTTGGCATGTTAATTGCTTTAATAAAAGTTAACATGGGCACAAATAAATATAATCATCTAAGTATTGATTATTTGAAGTTTTAGATTTTAAATTTAATCTAAAGGTTCGTATTGATATTGGTGTTTAGGAAATTTTATTTTCCTGTAAATATAACTTAATAATAGGAGGTGAAGTCATGTCAAAAGTAGTAATAGCTACAGAGAAAGCTCCAGGAGCAATTGGACCATATTCTCAAGCGATTCAAGTTGGAAATATAGTTTCTACATCAGGTCAACTTCCAATAGATATGAAGACTGGTGAGTTAGTATCTGACCCAAAAGAAGCAACAAAAGCTTCTTTAGATAATGTAAAAGCAATATTAGAACAAGCTGGTACAAGTATGGATAAAATATTTAAGACTACAGTATTTGTAAAAGATTTAAAGGATTTTAATGATATTAATGAAGTGTATGCTACATATTTTAAAGAAAATCCACCAGCAAGATCATGTGTACAAGTTGCTCAATTACCAAAAGATGCAGTTTTAGAAATTGAAGCAATGGCAGTACTATAAGTATTATAACAATAAAACCAATAACAAAACTAATGAAAATTAAAAACTAATAAAAAAAAGTCTACAATTAAAAAAGTTTATATTAAAAAGTCTATATAAAAATCTATCTAAATATTTAACTATTGAGCTTTTCTCATGTAATGTATATTTTTGTGTCAAAAATATATTTGTTATACGAGGAAAGCTTTTTTGTATTTTATTATTGCATTGTGATTTATTTTATTATCTGTATATTACAATTAAGGTAATAATTATATGAAACAAACTTTTTACAATTAAGATTATGTGTTTTAATGCAAATATATAAATAAGTAATGTTTTATATATATTTTTAAAATTGACTATATGTTAAAATATAGCTAAACTGATAATTTGGTAAATTAAATTCTAATGGGGGAGACTATGTTAAGTAAATTAAAAGAATTTCAACAAGAAATGATAAAATACACTGAAACAGTAGCTAGTGTGTTAGATGTAGATATTGAAATAGTTGATGATAGATTAATAAGAATTAGTGGCACAGGTCTATATAAATCAAAGATAAATGAAAGCGTTGTTACAGAGGGCTTTATTTATGATAAAGTTATACAGACAGGTCAGGAATTAGTCGTATTGGATATATGCGACAATCAGCTTTGTATAGAATGTTCCCATTACATGAAATGCCTAAATAAAGTAATAATAGCAGTTCCAATAAAGTATAATAATCGAACTATAGGAGTAATTGGTGCTATTAGTACAGATAAAACTAAAAAAATAGAAATAAGTGAAAAAATAGATAATTATTTAAAATTTGTCAATCATATATGTGATTTAATTTCTATGAAGATAGAAGAACATGAAGCGTCAAAAAATAGTAGTAGAAAAATGGATATGATGATAGAAATAATTGAAAATGTTGAAAAAGGCGTTATAATACTGGACATAAATAGCAAAATATCTTACATAAACAATATTGCTTTAAAAAAATTGGATATTGAGAAAGAGATAAGAGAAAATATAGTAAATATAGTATCTGTTGAATCCTCCTCAAATGGACATGAACTATTAGAAATTGATATTGATAACAAGATTTATAATATAAATGCCAAAATAATTCCTGTATATCCATATATAAATCAATATGACAAAATAATAATATTTGATAAGACATATATCAATCATAAAGGACATGGAAAAGTTAATAGTGGATGGGGAAATAGTGATATAGATTCTATAATTGGAAATTCAGAAGCAATGGTAAAAGTAAAAGAGAGAACTAAGAAATTAGCGAAATCAAATTCAACTGTTCTTATAACTGGAGAAAGTGGGACTGGTAAAGAGTTAATTGCTAGAGCCATACATGCTGAAGGTAGTAGGTGGAATAAGCCATTTATTGCTATAAACTGTGCCGCTATCCCAGAAAACCTACTTGAAAGTGAATTATTTGGCTATATAAAGGGCGCATTTAGTGGAGCTAATAGTGGAGGTAAAGTAGGTAAATTTGAACTTGCAAATGAAGGCGTTATATTTCTTGATGAAATGGGCGATTTGTCAATGCCTCTACAAGCAAAGTTACTTAGAGTTTTACAAGAGCGAAAATTTGCTAGAATTGGGTCAAATAAACTTATAGATTTAGATATAAGAGTGATTGCTGCTACAAATAAAAATTTATTGAAATTAGTAAATGAGGGTAAGTTTAGAGATGATTTATACTATAGATTAAATGTAATTCCTATAAATTTGCCACCTCTTAGGGAAAGAAAAGATGATATTGAAGCAATAATGATGAAGTTTGCTTCTAAATATTCTTTAGAATTAGGTATTCAATTGAATAAAATAGAAGAAAATGTGATGAATATGTTGATTAACTATAATTGGCCGGGAAATATAAGAGAACTGGAAAATGCAGTTGAGTATATGATGAATTTAGTTGGAGATGATGGAATAATATACAAAGATATGCTTCCATTAGATATTTTGAACTATTATAATATTAATGGAAATATTTATAAAAATAAGGATATAAATATAATATTTGAAGATGATATAGTTGGAGGGATAGTAGAGAATCAAGAAAGGATACTTTCAATTAAAGAATTAGAGTTTACTTATATAAATAAGTTGTTGAATAAATACGGAAGAGATACAAAGACGAAGAAGAAAATAGCAAAAGACTTGGGTATAGGTTTGGCTACATTATATAGAAAATTGGAAGAAGATCAACAATAATTTAAATAAAGAAGAAATTTTTTTAATTTCTTGGCAATACAATATGCTGAAGTTTATATCTAAGTTACTATTGGTTTTATTAATACTTATATGTTTTATTATACTAAAAGGTATATTAACTTGTAAGAAAGAAGATAAAAAAGTTCTATCATAATATAAATAATTATATTTGTTATAGATAGTCTTAAAAATAATAGTGAAGATGTTAAAAGATGAAATAAGGAAACTTTGGACTAAACATATACATACCATTAAACTAAAATAATGACAGTTGGGTCGATTGAACTACTAGTTGGGTCATATATATTGATACTAAAAAATAAGGATGATATCTTTTTAATAACAGAAGATATCATCCTTATTTTTTATAGTATAAGAATTTATAAGTTTTCTGATATTTATCAGAATGATTAGTCATAAACGAAGGTGCTATGGTAAGTAATTAATAAATACTTGATAAGTAGAGATATAATGGAGGAAGAAAGTATATGAAAGTAAAAAAATCTATATTAGCTATGATATTAGTTTTGAGTATAAGTGTATGTTTAATGGCAGGATGTATGCCTAATTCATCAAAAAACTTAATTGAAACTGAAACTAAAGCAACTGAAGAATACGAACCTAAACTATTTGAAGATTATTCGAAACAAATTAACACCATAGAAGGAGTTTATAAGGTTAGACAAGATATATCTAAAAAGTTTTCAAAAGCTATAACAGATAGTGGTCTTACAGTTGCGAATTCATTTTCAGATGGTAGTTTTGTAGTATCTATAGGAGGCTTCGAAAATCCTCCTACAAAATCTATTCAAAGTTTAAATTACTCTATGTCCGAAGACTATAAAAAAGGTAAGGCAACACTATATATTCTGTGTGCTAAAGAATATCCGGAAAATATGGAATTGTTTGAAAATGATAAATATGTTAAAGCCATATACAATATATTTAAGTCATTAACTAATACTAAATTAACAGAGACAGAGTTCTTTGATGTAGTTAAAAAAACATTTAATAAAAAGGATGGTATTGTAGAACTTCCTTATAAGAATTATATACCGATTAAAGTTGTTCAAGTTAATAAATCTGGAAAATACATTAAAACTTTACAATTAAGTTGTAACTATGACTTCGATATTCCAAAGTCTTAGTGTATTAGAAAATTTATAACATAGTTAAAGTTCATTATAATGAATTTAAATATGGTAACTTTTATTAAAATAAGGAGGTTTATATGAAAAAATATCGAGTTGTTTTACTAGTATTAATTATAGGATTTACAGGATTTTTTGTATATGATAAATACTTTAAACCTTGGAATGAAGCTGAAAAAAGTATTAATAAATACATGGTAGAACAGGGCGTTTCAAAAGATAATATAAGTAAAATTATAAAAGAAAAAGCAAAAAAGGCAAGTTACGAGGGTATCCTTTATAAGGTATTTTATAAGGATGATTCTCAATATGAATATCAATACTTTTATAGTGATGATTATTATGCTTTACGCGTAAACAAGGTTTTATTACAAATATATGACTCAAGTGATGGTCATGAACTGACGGATGTTAAGAAACTTAAGAGTTTAAAATATCCTCCAATTTACTTGGATAAATAAGCTATAAAAGAAAAAGGAGTTTTATGAGAATATACTCCTTTTTTATTTTTAAATTAATTTGCTGGTATTAACTTTGAGTTGTCTATTTTTACTTCAAATAACACATTATTTTATTATTTGTGTATTATAATTAAGCTAATTGCGATATAAAAAGAATTTTTTATAATTAAGATTATGTATTTTTATGAAAATATACAAATAAGTAATGTTATATATATTTTAAAAAAATTTGACTATATGTTAAAATATAGCTAAAATGATAATTTTTCTATGCAAAAGAAGCATTTAGTGGAACTAGTATTAAATGAAAAAGGATATTTAAACACTCTTCCAGCTATTCAAAGTATATCCGGTAAATTTGAACTTGCAAATAAAGACGTTATATTCGTTGACAAAATGAAATAGCAATTATAGAAAATAAAAGTAGTAAGATATATGACAAAATAGTAGACATATAAAGAATAAGAGCATAACAAAGCAAAAATTAAAATAAAGAAACGATTTCTCGAATTGATAATTCTCGTATTGATAAAAATTTCCCAATATGAGAATTTTTTCTTTTATAAATCTTACTTTTCATATTTAATATTTATAAATTTTAAAGAAATCTTATAAATATATGTAATTCCAACATAAAAAAATTGTTTTTAGAATAAATAATATTGGCATAGTAATTGCTTTACTATTAAAACACAAAGATAAAACATTAAAATGACACCGAAAAATTTGAAAGGGGAATATAAAATAAATGAGAGAAATAAAATGGAAATTAAATAACTTACCTAAATCAGAAGAAAAAGAAAAAGGGATTGAATTTTTAAAAGATGAAGAAATTGCAAAGGCTAAAGCTTTCCATGAGAGCTTTCCACAATATGAAAAAACTCCTTTAGTTAGATTAGATAACTTAGCAAAATCACTAGGAGTAAGCGGAATATATGTTAAAGATGAGTCTTATAGATTTGGATTAAACGCATTTAAAGTTTTAGGGGGTTCTTACTCTATGGGTAGATACCTAGCTCAAAGATTAGATACAGATATATCGGAGTTAGGATATGATAAATTAACTTCAAAAGAAATAAAAGAAAAGTTAGGAGAAATAACTTTCTTTACAGCTACAGATGGAAATCACGGTAGAGGAGTTGCTTGGACAGCCAATAAATTAGGTCAAAAATCTGTTGTATTAATGCCAAAAGGTTCTTCTGAATTTAGATTAAATAAAATCAAAGGAGAAGGAGCAGATGCTAGTATAACAGACTTAAACTATGATGATGCAGTAAGATTAGCTAATGATTATGCAGAAGCTGATGACCATGGAGTAATGGTTCAAGATACAGCATGGGACGGATATGAAGAAATACCAGCATGGATAATGCAAGGATATGGAACTATGGCTAAAGAAGCTATAGAGCAATTAAAAGAATATGGAGTAGATAGACCAACACACGTATTTGTGCAAGCAGGAGTTGGTTCACTTGCTGGTGCAGTCCAAGGGTATATTGCTTCAATATATGATGAATGCCCAATAACAGTAGTAGTAGAGGCTGATGAAGCTGACTGTTACTATAAATCAGCAGAAGCAGGAGATGGAAAGCCAAGATTTGTTGGAGGAGATATGCCAACTATAATGGCAGGGCTTGCTTGTGGAGAGCCAAATACTATAGGGTTTGAAGTGTTAAAAAATTATTCATCAGCATTCGTTTCAGCACCAGACTGGGTGTCTGCTAAAGGTATGAGAATACTAGGAAATCCTTTAAGAGGAGATGAGAAAGTAATATCTGGAGAATCTGGAGCAGTTACAACTGGAGCATTAGTTTCAATTCTTGAAAGTGAAGATTTAAAAGATTTAAGAGAAGCTTTAAAGCTAGATGAGAACTCTAAAGTATTATTAATAAGTACAGAAGGAGACACTGACCCTGACAAATATAGAGATATAGTTTGGAATGGTGAGTGCCAAAGTAAATAAAAGACTTAAGTAAAATAAAAACTTAATAAGTAAAATAAAAACTTAAGCAAATGAAAAACTCAAAATAAAAACTAAATAAAATTAAAATAAAGTCTAAATAAAAGTTTAATAAATAAAATATAAAGAAGTAAAAAATCAATAGATTAAGTGAAATATGAATAAATTAAAAAAGTGAAATATCAAAGTAAAACGTCAACAAATTAAAAATTATATGGGGGAATATCAAAATGTTAAATGAAATAAGAAAAAAACAATTAACTGAAGTATGCCAAGATTTAATAAGAAATGCTAGTTATTCAGGTCAAGAAGAAAATGTAGTAAAAGCAATAGAAGAGAATTTTGCTTTGCTAGGTTTTGATAGCTGGTCAAGAGATAAATATGGAAATATAGTAGGATGTATAAAAGGAAACAAACCAGGTAAAAAAATATTATTTGATGGTCATATAGACACAGTTCCAGTTCCAGATGCAAGTAAATGGAGCGTTCCTCCTTTTGAAGGAAGAATAGTAGATGGTAAAATATATGGTAGAGGAACTTCTGATATGAAGGGTCAAGTAAGTGCTATGATGGCGGCTGTTTCATACTTTGCAGAAGATACTAACAAAGATTTTGAAGGTGAATTATACGTAGCAGGTGTTGTTCACGAAGAAATATTTGAAGGAGTTTCAGCTAGAGAAATAAGTAAGGCTGTTCAACCTGATTATGTTGTAATAGGTGAATCTTCAGAATTAAATTTAAAAATTGGTCAAAGGGGTAGAGGAGAAATAGTAGTAGAGACTTTTGGTAAACCAGCTCACTCTGCTAATCCAGAAAAAGGTGTAAATGCAGTTTATAAAATGGCTAATGTAATCCAAAAGATACAACAATTAGTACCTCCAACTCATCCAGTTTTAGGTGATGGAATACTAGTTTTAACAGATATAAAATCTTCTCCATATCCAGGAGCTTCAGTAGTGCCAGATTACTGTAAAGCTACTTTTGATAGAAGATTATTAGTTGGAGAAACACGAGAAGGAGTATTAGCTCCAATACAAGCACTGTTAGATGAAATGATGAAAGAAGATAAAGAATTAAATGCAAAAGTTTCTTATGCAATTGAAAAAGCTGATTGTTACACAGGAAATACTATAGAAAGTGAAAGATTCTTCCCAGGTTGGTTATATGATGAAGAAGATGAATTTGTTCAAGCAGCATATAAAGGATTAAAAGAAGCTGGAATAGATTCAGAAATAACTCAATACTCATTCTGTACAAATGGAAGCCACTATGCAGGTGAGGCCGGAATAAGAACTATAGGATTTGGTCCTTCTAAAGAAAATCTTGCTCATACAATAGATGAGTATATAGAATTAGACCAATTATTTAAAGGTGCAGAAGGATACTATGGTATATTAAAATCAGTTTATAAAAAATAATTAGGAGATGGTTTTGTGAGAACTTTAATAAAACATGGGCTTATAGTAGATGGAAATAAAACACCAGCATATGAAGGAGATATTTTAATAGAAGATGAGAAAATATTAAAAATATCACAGGATTTAAACGAAGAAGCTGACAAAGTTATAGATGCAAAAGGTAGAGTTATATGTCCAGGTTTCATAGATACTCATAGCCATTCAGACCTAGTTATTTTAGTCAATCCATATAATGAGGTAAAGATTAGACAGGGAATTACAACAGAAGTGTTGGGCCAAGATGGTATATCTATGGCCCCTCTACCTCAAGAACATATATCTTCTTGGAGAAAAAATTTAGCAGGCCTAGATGGTGAAAGTGATGAAATTGATTGGAAATATGAAACTACAGAGAATTATCTAAAAATGATGGATAAGAATGGGGTAGGTTTAAATGAAACTTATTTAGTACCTCATGGAAACGTTAGAATGGAAGCAATGGGACTTGAAGATAGACCTGCTACTAAAGAAGAAATTCAAAAAATGTGTGAAATCACAGAGAGAGAGCTAAAAGCAGGAGCTATAGGATTGTCTACTGGACTTATATATATACCTTGTGCATACTCATTGACTGAAGAAATTATAGAAATGTGTAAGATTGTAGCAAAATACGATGGAGTATTTGTAGTTCACCAAAGAAGTGAAGCAGATACAATCTTAACATCAATGGAAGAAATCATAGAAATTGGAAAACAATCAGGAGTAAAAGTTCATTTTTCACACTTTAAGGTTTGTGGTAAATCAAATTGGAAGTATATACCTCAAGTTATAGAGCTTTTAGAAAAAGCAGAAAAAGAAGGTATAAGAGTATCTTTTGACCAATATCCATATGCAGCAGGAAGTACAATGCTTGGAGTAGTTTTACCTCCTTGGGCACATTCTGGAGGAACTGATAAGTTAATAGAAAGATTAAGTGATGAAAACGAAAGAGCAAAAATGAAAAAAGATATAGCAAATGGAATAGAAGGCTGGGATAATTTTATAGAGTTTGCTGGAATAGACCAAATATTTGTAACAAGCGTAAAAACAGAAAAGAATAAAGATACAATTGGTAAGAGCTTATTAGAAATTGGAAAAATGAGAGGAAAAGACCCATTAGATGCAACGTTTGATTTATTAAAAGAAGAAGAAAATGCAGTTGGGATGGTAGATTTCTATGGATTAGAAGAACATATAATAGGATTCATGAAAAGAGACGAGCAAAATGTGTGTACAGATGGTCTTTTAGCAGGTAAACCACATCCAAGAGCTTATGGTTCTTTCCCTAAAATACTAGGAAGATATGTTAGAGAGTTAAATGTACTAACAATCGAAGAAGCTGTTTATAAAATGACTAAAAAGGCAGCTACAAGCTTTAGTATAAAAGATAGAGGCGAATTAAAAGAAGGATATTTTGCAGATATAGTTATATTTGACAAGGATACAGTTAGTGGTTGTGATGATTTTATCAACTCTATGCAGTACCCTACAGGTATAGATTATGTAATTATAAATGGAAATTGTGTTGTTGAAGAAGGAAAATACAATAAAATTAAAGCAGGAAAAGTACTTAAAAATTAAATCTTAGCTTTAAGGAGGAATAAATTTATGATTTTAGTGGGGAATGGGAGGCTAATAAGCCAAGATTCTTTAAATCCCTATATGGAAGATGGATGTGTAGTAATAAATGATAATCTAATTGAAGATATAGGTACTACAGAAGAAATGAAAGCTAAATATCCAGTACATGAATTTATAGATGCAGGCAAGAAAATAATCATGCCGGGTCTAATAAATTCACATATGCATATATACAGCTCATTTGCTAGAGGAATGGCAGTTCCAGGAAAACCTTCTGAGAACTTTTTAGAGATACTAAACAATTTATGGTGGAGACTTGACAAACAGCTTACACTGGAAGATACAAAATACAGTGCATATGCAACGTATATAGAATGTATAAAAAATGGTGTAACAACAGTTTATGACCATCATGCAAGTCCAAATGCAATTGAAGGCAGTTTGTTTACAATATCAGATGTTGCAAAGGATTTGGGAATTAGAACGTGTCTTTGTTATGAAGTGTCTGATAGAGATGGTGGAAATACAATCCAACAAGGTATCAATGAAAACGTAAACTTTATAAAATACGCTCAAAAAGATGATACAGACATGATAAAAGGAATGTTTGGGCTTCATGCTGCATTTACACTATCTGATGATACATTAAATAAATGTGCTTCAGAGATGGCTGGTCTTGATACAGGTTACCATGTACATGTTGCTGAAGGACTAGCAGACTTACAATATAATGTAGATAAATATGGAAAAAGGGTTTTAGAAAGATTCAATGATTTTGGAGTACTAAAAGAAAAAACAATAGCAGTTCATTGTATATATATAAGTGCAGAAGAAATCAGTCTTTTAAATAAAACAAATACATTTGTAGTTCATAATCCAGAATCTAATATGGGAAATGCAGTTGGATGTTCTCCTGCAATAGAGTTATTAAAAAGGGGAGTTACAGTAGGATTAGGAACTGATGGATATACTAGCGATATGTTTGAATCATTAAAAGTTGCCAATATAATTCACAAACATCACTTAAAAGACCCAAGAGTTGGATTTGAAGAATCACAAACAATGTTATTTGATAACAATAGAAAAATAGCTAAAGCTTATTATAAAAATGACCTAGGAGTACTTAAAAAAGGTGCTTATGCAGATGTTATAGTAGTTGATTATATACCACATACTCCATTGACAGAAAATACAATAGGGGGACACACTATTTTTGGAATGAGTGGAAGAAGCGTAGATACAACTATTATAAATGGAAAAGTACTTATGAAAGATAGAAAGTTAATAAACATAGATGAAGAAAGTATTCTAGCAAAAAGTAGAGAATTAAGTCAAAATCTATGGAATAGAATTTAAATAATTGATTAAAAAATAGCTACGCACACTCGTGACTTTAGTCATGAGTTAGTAGCTAAAATAGTCAGCATATAGGGAAACTTATATGTAGAGATAGGATAGAACCTATCCAATACTACTTGAATTGCTAAAAACCCCTAAAGCTAACCAAACTAAAACATAAGGATGAAATAAACCTAAGTGTGAAAGTTACGAAAGTAGAAAAAATTGGTTAGATGGTATAAGGTTAAATCCTAAGTACTTTAAAATGGGCAATCAGCAGGTAAGCTCCGAATAGGAGAAACTTCAACGACTATTCCTCTTGAGGGAAGTACACTACAAGCTATTGGTAGTGGAAGTGGGTAGACCTTAACGGATAATGCCGAAGGATAAGATATAGTCTGTGCTTACGTGAAAGTGTAAGAAGTTCATAAGAGAACTGCATAGGTAGTAGCGAACTTATGTGAACGACAACCTCAAAAATGATAAAAGTTAAGACTTACGGTTCTTATATATGTTATTTAAAAATAAATATAAAAAACCTTCAAAATACTTGTTTTAAGTAATTGCATATTTTAATATTATGATAGGTGATGAAAAATGGAAGTTACTCATGGTAGAGGATATGCATATAGTATGTCAAATATAGACATCCAGTATTATGGGGAGACATCTTTGGAATCCTAGTTATTTCGTTGCTACTGTATCAGAAAATACAGAGGAGCATATAAGAAAATATATTAATAATCAGAAAAAACAAGTAAAGTGAGGTGGCAGTAGTGGAAAAAGCTTATAAGTTTAGAATATATCCAAATAAAAAACAGCAAGAGTTAATTAACAAAACTTTTGGATGTTGTAGATTTGTATATAATAAGTATCTTGCTAAAAGAATAGAAGTTTATAAAAACGATAAAGAAACTTTTACTTATAAACAGTGTAGTTCTGATTTGACCAACTTAAAAAAAGAATTAAAGTGGCTTAAAGAACCTGACAAATTTTCACTACAAAACGCCTTAAAAGATTTAGATAATGCATATAAAAAATTCTTTAAAGAAAAAGTAAGATTTCCTAAATTTAAATCAAAGAAAATTAATAGATTTTCATATAAAACTAACTTTACAAATGGAAACATTATGTATTGTGGTCAACATATAAAACTACCTAAACTTGGTATGGTTAAGATAAGGGATAAACAAGTACCTCAAGGTAGAATACTTAATGCCACTATATCTAAAGAGCCAAGTGGTAGATATTATGTATCATTATGCTGTACTGATGTAGATATTGAAGCATTTGAAAATACTAATAATCAGATAGGTTTAGATTTAGGAATTAAAGAATTTTGTATCTCAAGTTGTGGAGAATTTATAGAAAATCCTAAGTATCTTAAGAAGTCATTAAACAAACTTGCTAAATTACAAAGAGAATTATCGAGAAAAACAATCGGTAGTTTAAATAGAAATAAAGCAAGATTAAAAGTTGCAAGACTTCAAGAACATATAGCTAATCAAAGAAATGATTTTCTACAAAAACTATCTACTAAACTAATAAAAGATAACGATATTATTTGCATAGAAGATTTACAAGTAAAGAATATGATTAGAAATCGTAAACTATCTCGCTTAATTTCTGATGTGTCATGGTCAGAATTTATTCGTCAATTAGAATACAAGGCTAATTGGTATGGTAGACAAATTGTAAAGGTAGGTAAATTCTTTGCAAGTTCACAAATATGCAATAAATGTGGGTATAAAAACGAGGAAGTTAAGGATTTAAATATAAGAGAATGGATTTGTCCTAGTTGTAATGAAACTCACGATAGAGATATAAATGCAAGTATAAATATATTAAAAGAAGGATTAAGACTAATAACAGTTCAAAATAGATAACTTATGTAAGAACCGTAGGAACTATGGGGATGGCCTGTGGAGAATTAGTAAGACATATTTTAGTATGCAAAATTCTATGAAGCAGGAACCCTGTGACTTTAGTCATGGGAGGTTCAGATTAATATACAAGTAAGAAACAAGAATTTAGATGTTAAAAACAGAGCTTAAACAAAAATAGGAATTTAAATGAAGTATATAAATAAAAAATATACGGAATAGAATATTAAATTAAATATAGAAGGGAGACCCAAAATGTCTCAAGATAAAAGCCCTAAAATAGCTCCAGTAGATGAAAGGTTACCTGTATCCAAATCTTGGGTATTTTCACTACAGCACGTTTTAGCAATGTGTGCAGGAGCAGTAGCAGTTCCTATGATGATAGGAAGTGCTGCACGACTAGATCATGCTAGTATTGTTTTTTTAATAAATGCTTGCTTGTTTATGGCAGGTATAGGAACACTCATACAAAGTGTTGGTATAGGAAATATTGTAGGTGCTAAAATACCAGTAATAGAAGGAACTAGTTTTGCCGCTGTAGCAGGTATGACAGCAATAGCCTCATCATATAGTGATTCACAAGTTGCAATACAGACAGTATTTGGCTCTGTATTAGTAGCTGGATTGTTTTGTATACTACTTGCTCCAGTATTTGAAAAACTAATAAGATTTTTCCCTAGTGTAGTTACTGGAACAGTTGTTATGGTAATAGGTATTTCACTATTTCCAGTTGGGATAAAGTGGATAACTGACAACAAATTGGAAGCGGTTGAACCAAACTCGTTAGCATTAGCTTTAGCAGTATTGGCAATAACTTTACTTTCATTTAAATTCTTAAAAGGAATTTGGAATAGTACAGCTATATTGGTAGGTATAGTACTTGGTACACTACTTTCCATGGCAGTTGGAATGGCAGATTTTAGTGCAGTAAATGGAGTTGGTTGGCTTAACTTAAATGTCCCTTTAAAATTTGGAATGCCTAGATTTGAACCATCTGCAATACTATCATTGTGTTTGATTATGTTAGTACTTATGACAGAATCAGTTGGTAATATGATAGCTATTCATGAAATGGTGGACAAAGAAGTAACAGGTAAAAATATTAAAAGAGGTCTATTTGGAGATGGAATATCTACAGCATTATCTGGAATATTCAATTCATTTCCAATAACTCCATTCGGTCAAAATACAGGAATAGTAGGTCTTACAGGTATAAAGTCAAGATTTATAGCAGTTTATGCAGGGGTTATATTGCTAGTACTTGGATTCTTACCAAAATTTGCAGCAATAATAGGAGCAATACCTAAGCCTGTTCTTGGAGGCGTAGGATTTGCAATGTTTGGAATGGTAATGGTTGGAGGAGTAAAAACTTTAAGCAAAGTGAAATTTGATGGAACTAAAAATGGGGTTATAGTAGCAGTTAGTGTTGGTTTATCTATGATACCACTAACAAATCCCGATTTCTATCATAATTTCCCAACTTGGGTACAAACAATATTCCATAGTGGAATAACAACAGGTAGTTTATCAGCAGTGCTTTTAAACATATTCTTCAATGAACTAGGTTCTAAAAAAGAAAAAAATAATAAAGTTGAAGAAGCAAAGTAAAAATAAAACAAGTAAAAATCTATATTGATTAAAAGTCATTAAACATTAATAAAAATAATTCAGAGATATTAATAATTCAACAAAACTATCTTATATTTTAAATAATATAAAAAAGTAAATAAATAATGAACACAAATAAAAGAATACAATCTAAATATTAAAAATATTTAATTTAAGGGAGAAATAATAATATGGCTAATTTAAAAGTTAATTTATATGGAATGGAATTTTTAAACCCAATTATGACAGCGGCAGGTCCTGGAGCAAAAGATGGTGCTCTCTGTCAAGAGGCAGCAAAAGGTGGAGCAGGAGCTATATGTACAAAAACTATATCTGTATTACCAGCTGATGTACCAAGACCATGTATGGCAAAAACTAATAGTGGTTTTTTAAACACAGAATTGTGGTCAGAGCTTCCAAAAGAGCAATGGATAGAGGAAGAATACAAAAAAGTAAAAGAAACAGGACTTCCAGTAATAGTAAGTATGGGATATTCAGCAGAGCAAATAGCTGAGGTTGCTCCTTTAGTAAAACCTTATGCAGATGCAGTTGAATTATCTACTCATTATGTAGGTACAGATGTTGCTCCAATAGTAAATGCTTTAAAAGCTGCAAAAGCTGTTTTAGACGTACCAGTATTTATGAAAATGAGTCCTCATACTGATATTCAAACTATTGCAAAAGCTGTTGAAGAAGCGGGAGCAGATGGGCTTGTAATGATAAACTCATTTGGACCATGTATGGCAATAGATGTAAATACGGGATACCCTATAATGGGAAGTAAAGCTGGATATGGATGGTTATCAGGTGCACCAATAAGACCTCTAGCAATAAGATGTATATACGAAGCTTCTCAAGTTGTAAATATACCAATAATCGGTGTTGGCGGAATCACTTGTGGAAAGGATGTAGCTGAAATGATGATGGCTGGAGCAAGTGCTGTTCAAGTATGTACAGAAGCAATCCTTAAAGGGCCTTCTATCTATGGAAAAATTGCTAAAGAATTAAATGAATTTTTAGATGAAAATGGATATGCTGATGTTAATGAAATAAAAGGATTAACTCATAAGAAAATGGCAGCTAGAGGATTTAGAACTCATTCAGTAGCTCCAGTTGTGGATGATAATAAGTGTATCAAATGTAAGCAATGTGTAACAAGCTGTGTATACGAAGCTTTAGAAGTTACAGATAAGTTGAACATAGATGCAGACAAGTGTTTTGGATGTGGATTATGTGTAACTAGATGTCCAAAAGGAGCTTTAAGCATCTGCTACAATCAAGTAGAAGCTATGAATGAGTAATAATTATATAGAATTTTGGTAATTAACTTAGAGTAATAGGTATTAGGATAATAAAATATATCAGATAAACAAACACACATTATGCATTAATAATACAGTCTAAAGTTAATAATTTTATTATATTGATTTAACTAAATATTAGTTTAGCTGAATATTAATTTAATTAGGTATTGGTTTAATCTTAATATAGATTTACTACGTATAAGTGAACTAACTAGATTACTTTAAGTTAATTTTTTCATATAAAATAAATTGATACATTACAAGTAAGGTGGAGTCTATATGGGAATTGTTTTAAAAGGTGGGAAAGTAGTAACAAGTGAAAAAACTTACTGTGCAGATGTAAGAATAGAAGATGAAAAAATAGTAGATATAGGTCTTGATATATCAAAAGAAAATGATAAAATAGTCGATGTTAGTGATTCTTATGTTATACCAGGAGGTATAGATACACACACTCACTTTGACTTAGATACAGGGGTTACTAAGACAGCAGATAATTTTGAGACAGGAACAAAATCTGCTATAGTTGGAGGAACTACTACTATATTGGATTTTGCTACACAAGCTAAGGGATGCTCTTTAAAAGAAGGATTAGAAGAATGGCATGAAAAAGCTAAGGATAAATCCTATTCAGATTATGGCTTTCATATGGCTATAACAGACTGGAATGACTCAGTTTGTAATGAAATGGAAGATATGGTTAAAGAAGGAGTATCTTCATTTAAATTGTATATGGCGTATAAAGGAAGCCTTCAAGTTGATGATGGTGTAATATTTGAAGCCATGAGAAAAGCAGAGGAGATAGGTGGAATTATTGGATTCCATTGTGAAAATGGGGATATAATATGTGAACTTGTGGATAAAGCAAAGGCAGAAAATAATTTATCTCCAAAATATCATCAACTAACTAGACCAGCCATACTGGAGGCAGAAGCTACTTCAAGACTTATGAAGATAGCCGAAGTTGCAAACTCTAAGGTATATGTTGTTCATCTAAGTTGCAAAGAATCTTTGGATGAGGTTCTAAAAGCTAAGCAAAGGGGTGTGGATGTAATAGTTGAAACTTGTCCTCAATACCTTCTATTAAATGATGAATTATATGATTTAGATGGATTTGAAAGTGCTAAGTATGTAATGTCACCACCTTTAAGAAATAAAGAAAATAATGAAATATTATGGAATGCTATTTCGGATAATCAAATAGATACTATAGGAACAGACCATTGCTCTTTTAATTATAGGGGACAAAAGGAACTTGGAATAAACGATTTCAGTAAGATACCAAATGGTTCTCCAGGTGTAGAACACAGGATGAGTCTTTTATACACATATGGAGTCTGTAAAAATAAAATATCTATCAATAAGATGGTAGAAGTAACATCAACTAATGCAGCAAAGTTATTTGGAATGTATCCTAATAAAGGAACTATAGAAATAGGTAGTGATGCAGATATATTAGTTTTAAATCCAAATAAAAAATCTAAAATAGAAGCAAAAAAACAATTGCAAAATGTAGATTATACACCTTATGAAGGGTATGAAGTGGATTGTCAAATAGAACATGTTTATTTAAGAGGAAAAGAAGTAGTTAGAGAGGGAGAATTAATCTGTAATACTCCAAGTGGAAGATATATAAATAGGCGTCTAACAAAGGGGGCTAGAGAATGGTAGAATTTATATTAAATGGAGAGAAAGTTGTTGCAAAAGAAGGCAAAAAACTTTTAGACTTCCTTAGAGAAGATATGAATATAACTTCAGTTAAAAATGGATGTTCAGAAGGTGCTTGTGGAACATGTATGGTTATAATAGATGGTAAAGCTACTAAAGCATGTGTATTTAAAACTGATAAATTAGCTGGGAAAAACATAACAACTATAGAGGGATTATCAGAGAGAGAAAGAGATGTTTTTGCATATTCTTTTGCTAGTCAAGGAGCTGTACAATGTGGATTTTGTATTCCAGGTATGGTAATTAGTTCAAAAGCACTTATAGACGTTAATAATAATCCTACTGAAGATGATATAAAGAAAGCTTTAAAAGGTAATATATGTAGATGTACAGGGTATGTAAAAATAATTAAAGCTGTCGATTTAGCAGCAAAGATTTTTAGAGAAAATATAGATGTACCAAAAGTAAACTGTAAAGGTCTAGTAGGTGAAAATCTTCCTAGAGTTGATGCAGTAGGTAAAGCACTTGGATATTCTGAATATGTAGATGATATGAGAATTGAGGGTATGATTTATGGTTCAGCAGTTAGAGCTAAGTATCCTAGAGCTTTAGTTAAAAAAATAGATATAGAAGAAGCAAAAGCTTATCCAGGAGTTGTTGCAGTTCTAACAGCTAAAGATATTCCAGGAACTATAAAAGTAGGTCATTTAAAGAAGGATTGGGACACTTTAATACCAGAAGGTGAGATAACTAGATACTTAGGAGATGGAATAGTTTTAGTAGCAGCAGAAACTAGAGAAGCATTAGAAGAAGCAAAAAAGCTAGTTAAGATGGATTATGAGGAATTAACACCATTAAGTACTACAGCAGATGCACTTAGAGAAGATGCTCCAAAAATACATGAGACAGGTAATATACTTGTTAAGGAACATTTAGTAAGAGGAAACGCTGAAGAAAAGATAGAAAATTCAAAATATGTTGTGACTAAGAGATATACTACACCTGCTACAGAACACGCATTTTTAGAGCCTGAATGTGCAGTAGCTGGTCCTTATGGAGAAGATGGAGTGATAATCTATTCAACAGACCAAGGGGTGTTTGCTACTCAACATGAATGTGCAGATATGTTAGGGTTACCACATGAGAAGGTAAGAGTTATAAACAAAATAGTAGGGGGAGGATTTGGTGGAAAAGAAGACATGAGTGTTCAACACCATGCAGCCTTACTTGCATACCATACTAAGAGATTTGTAAAAGTACAGTTAACAAGAAAAGAAAGTATTATTGTTCATCCAAAGCGACATGCCACAGAAATGGAATTTACGACAGCATGTGATGAAAATGGATATTTAACAGGTATGAAAGCAACAATAATATCTGATACAGGTGCATATGCCTCTCTTGGAGGTCCAGTACTACAAAGATTGTGTACTCATGCAGCAGGGCCATACAACTATCAAGATATTGATATAACAGGAACAGCAGTATATACTAATAATCCTCCTGGAGGAGCGTTTAGAGGTTTTGGGGTTACACAGAGTTGTTTTGCAACAGAATGTAATCTAAATTTACTTGCTGAAATGGTTGGAATATCACCTTGGGAGATAAGATATAAAAATGCAATAAGACCTGGTCAAGTTTTACCAAATGGTCAATTTGCAGATGAAGGAACAGCAATGGCAGAGACACTAGAAGCTGTGAAAGAAGAATATGAAAAGCATCCACGTGCAGGTATAGCTTGTGCTATGAAAAATAGTGGTGTTGGAGTTGGTATACCTGATGTTGGAAGATGTAGATTGGTGATAAAAGATGGCAAGGTTCACATAAGAACAAGTGCTTCTTGTATAGGTCAAGGGCTTGGCACTGTTATGACTCAAGTAGTTTGTGAAACTGCTAGCCTACTTCCTGAAAATGTAGTGCATGAAGTTCCAGATACTCATTTAACACCAGACTCTGGTAATACTACGGCTTCAAGACAGACAGTATTTACGGGAGAAGCTACTAAGGTTGCGTCAAATAAGTTAAAAGAAGCTTTAGACTCGGGCAAAACTTTACTTGATTTAGAGGGAGAAGAGTTTTATGGAGAATATGAAAGTATTACAGATAAAATGGGTTGTGACAAAGAAAATCCAGTAAGTCATGTTGCTTATGGATATGCAACACAAGTTGTAATGCTGGATGAAAATGGAAAATTGGAAAAAGTAGTAGCAGCACATGACGTTGGAAGAGCCATAAATCCAATCAGTTTAGAGGGTCAAATAGAAGGTGGAGTAGTTATGGGTCTTGGATATGCTCTAACTGAGGATTACCCAGTAGTGAAATCTGCTCCTACAGCTAAGTTTGGTACATTAGGTTTATTTAAGTCTACAGATATACCAGAAATACAAGCTGTAATAGTTGAAAAGAACAAAGATTTATTGGCTTATGGAGCAAAAGGTGTAGGAGAAATTTGTACAGTTCCTACTGCACCAGCAGTACAAAATGCTTATTATGTATTTGATAAAGAATTTAGAACTGAACTACCACTACAAAATACTCCATATAGTAAAAAAAAGTAACAAAAAAAAGAAATATTAAATAAAAAAATAGATTAAATTGTAAATAAAAAAAACCCTTTTGCATAAGGTATATTTTAAATGATAGAATATACATATACAGGAGGGTTTTTCTTTTATAAAATAAGTTTAATAAAATTGAGAGGTGAGCAGAATGAATTTTAATAATAGTCTAGAATTAACTCAATCTCAGAAGCTAATAATGACTACACAACTTAAGCAATCATTATCAATATTAAATATGAGTAAGTTAGAGTTAGAAGAAGAGATTAAAAGAGAAGCAGAGAATAACCCATTAGTTGAAGTCGAGAAAAGTGGGGAGATAAATTGGGAAGAGTATATAAAAGACATGGATAGGTCAAGACGTTTAGATAGAACAGAGATAAGTTATAATCCTGATAATGAAGTTAATCTAGAAAATTTAGTTAAATATTCGTCAAATTTATATGAGGATTTAAAATTTCAGATAAGCCTATATAAACTTACAGATAAAGAATTGGAAGTCTGTGAGTATATAATTGATAGTTTAGATGAGGATGGATATTTAAGAACTGAGGAAAAAGTAATTGTTGATACCTTAAAGATAGATGAAGAGCTTTTTGAAAAATGTTTGATTAGTGTTCAGCAGTTAGAACCTAGTGGAGTAGGGGCAAGAAGTCTTTCAGAATGTTTGATGATTCAAATGGCTAGTTTGGGAATATATAATGAAATTTTAGAGGAAATCGTTACAAAAGACTTAAATCTAATTGCAAATAATAAATACAAAGAGATAAGTAAAAAGTACAATATGTCACTACAAAAATGCGTTGAACTAATAAATATAATTAAGACATTAGACCCCAAGCCAGGAAGAACTTGTTCAGTAGAAAAAAGTGTGTACATTCAACCTGATGTAACTGTAGAAAAAATTGATGATGAATTTATTGTATATTTAAATGAAAAAGATTCTTATCAGATAAGAATCAATAATTATTATAAAGACATATTAAAAAATTCACAGTCTGATGAAAGTGCAAAAGAATTTATAAAAGAAAGACTAAATTCAGCAACAGGACTTATGAAAAATATAGAGAGTAGGAAAACTACAGTACTTAAGATTGCAGAAGAAATAGTAAAAGCTCAAGATGAATTCTTGAGAAAAGGGACAAAATATATAAAACCTTTGAAAATGAAGGACATAGCAGAAAAATTAGAATTCCATGAATCTACTATAAGTAGAGGTGTAAATGGTAAATATATGCTAACACCTTTTGGAGTATATGAATTTAGATACTTTTTTAGTAGTGCTATTGAAACTGAGAATAATGAAATGGCATCTAGTACAAGCATAAAAAAAATTATAAAGGAAACAATAAAAGACGAAAATAAAAAGAAACCTTTAAGTGATGACCATATATCTAAGTTACTAAAAGAAAAAGGAATTAATGTTGCAAGAAGGACAGTTGCCAAATATCGTGAAGAATTAGGAATCCCATCTTCAAGTAAGAGAAAAGAATACTAATAAGTAAAAGACAAATATCAGTATTGTAAGGGGAAAAGGCTAATTAAAAGATGAATGTGAATTGGGCTAAAAATTTTATGAAATAAAATAGTAAGATATTGAAAAGTATTAAAATGCTAGAAGATATTAAAAAATTAAAGAACATTAAAATATTGAAGAATATTAGACCTGTAAAGAACATTAAAACTTGGAAAGTATCAAAATACTAAAGAGAATTTAAATACTGGGTAACATTAAAATATTGTAAAATGCTAAAAAACTAGAAGACATAATTAAATAAATGCTTGCAAAGAATAATTAAATATTAGAAGAAGAATGTTTGGATAAATAAACTATTATTAAATTTAATAATTACAAAAGGAAAACACATAGGATATAAATAAAAATCTTAGATAGAAGTATACTTAGCTGGAAATAAAAGTAAGTAGAAGTAAAAGTAACTACAAATAGAATTAGTTATAGTAAAAAATATTAGAATAAAAATATAAAAAAATATATATAAAAAGTCTTATATAAAAAGAAAAAATACTGTAATTTGAAAATGGTGGAGAAATATTCTATAAAATAAAAAAATAAAAAAGTTTTTGAAAAACTATTGAAATCTATACGCAAATCCTATAAAATAAAATTATCTTGTGGGACTTAAATAAACACTAGGGACGAAAAAAGTCCCGAAAGGAAAGCAATAAGGAGTATGTTATGAAGAACTTATTAGAAATTCAAAAGAAATTGATTCCACAGGCAATTGAACTTATGGAAAGAAGATACTCTATTTTAAGACAAATATCTTTAAGTGAACCAATAGGTAGAAGAACCTTATCAAATGTATTAGAAATTAGTGAAAGAATAATCAGGTCAGAAACAGAGTTTTTAAAAGAACAAGGACTTATAGACGTAGCTGTATCTGGGATGACTATCACCAAAGAAGGTTCTGATTTGTTAGATAAACTTAAGGACATCATGAGTGACATCATGGGATTGTCTAAGTTACAAGATAGAGTCAGAGAAAAGCTTGGAATAAAAAAGGTAATACTAGTTCCTGGAAGCTGTGATGAAAATGGAAGTTTACTAAAAGATGTAACTAGATATGGATGCGAGTATTTCTTAGGTATTTTAAAAGATGGAGATATCGTTTCAATAACAGGTGGAAGCACTATGTTGGAGTTTTCAAACGTTATTAAAACTGATAAGAGATACCCAAATACTACAATAGTTCCAGCTAGAGGAAGTATGGGAACTGATGTAGAGATGCAGTCTAATAGCATAGTTGCTTCAATAAGTAAGAAGTTACATTCTAATTGCAAACTTTTACATATACCAGATGAGTTGGATGAGAGTGCAATGAAAACTCTTAGTCTAGTGCCAGAGATTAAAACAACTTTGGAGTATATTAAAAGAACAGACATTTTAGTTTTTAGTATAGGTAGAGCAGATGTCATGGCAAAGAGAAGAAAACTTCCAGAAGACAAGGTTGATGAGATATTATCTAAAAATGCAGTTGGAGAAGCATTTGGATACTATTTCAACAAAGATGGAGAAATAGTTTACAAATTAAATACTGTTGGAATTGATTTAGAGACAGTTAAACAAGTAAAAGAGACTATTGCAATCTTTGCAGGGGCTGAAAAAGTAGAAGCCTTATTAGCCATATCAAATATGCATAAAAACATGGTTCTTGTAACAGATGAAGAAAGTGCTTATAAGATATTGTCATTATTATAAAAGTCAAGAACTAGCACAGAGCTAGAAAACATACATTTACTTTATAGGAGGTAGCGAAAATGGTTAAAGTAGCTATAAATGGATTTGGAAGAATAGGAAGATTAGCATTAAGAAAAATGATGGAGCAACAAGATAAGTTTGAAGTTGTTGCAATAAACGACTTAACAGACGCTAAAATGTTAGCTCATTTATTTAAATATGATACAGCTCAAGGAAGATTTAATGGAGAAATAGAAGTTAAAGAAGGTGCTTTTGTAGTAAACGGAAAAGAAATAAAAGTAACAGCAGAAAGAAATCCTGCTGACCTACCATGGGCTGAATTAGGAGTGGATATAGTATTAGAATGTACAGGATTCTTTACATCTAAAGATAAAGCTGAAGCTCATATACAAGCAGGAGCTAAGAAAGTTGTTATATCTGCACCAGCTACTGGAGATTTAAAAACAATAGTATTCAACACAAACAGTGATATATTAGATGGTTCTGAGACAGTTATATCAGGAGCTTCTTGTACTACTAACTGTTTAGCTCCAATGGCAAAAGTATTAAATGACAAATACGGTATAGAAAAAGGATTAATGACTACTATACATGCATACACTAATGACCAAAATACTTTAGATGGTCCTCATCCAAAAGGTGATTTAAGAAGAGCTAGAGCTGCTGCTGGAAACATAGTTCCAAACACTACAGGAGCTGCAAAAGCAATTGGTTTAGTAATACCTTCATTAAAAGGAAAACTAGATGGGGCAGCACAAAGAGTACCAGTTGTAACTGGTTCAATAACTGAATTAGTTTGTACATTAGGAAAAAATGTTACAGTTGAAGAAATAAATGCAGCTATGAAAGAAGCTTCAAACGAATCTTTCGGATATACTGAAGAAATGTTAGTATCTTCTGACATAATCGGAATAAGCTACGGTTCATTATTTGATGCTACTCAAACAAAAGTTATGGAAGTAGATGGAAAACAATTAGTTAAAGTTGTTTCTTGGTATGATAATGAAATGTCTTATACTTCTCAATTAATAAGAACTTTAGGATACTTTGCACAAGTAGCAAAATAGTCAGCTTTGAGAAAATAGAAAAGTAGATTGACAAAGTCCGAGTTTGTAGTTTAATACTACGGACTCAGGACTTTTTTTAAGAAAAAATATATAAAATACATCTAAATAATGTTACATACTATATATAAAAATATGATAATATGATATATTTAATAGGGTAAAAGTATGTACTATATTATACTTGGCAATAAAAAATTACTTTATTAAAAGGAGAGATATTTATGTCAATGCTTAACAAAAAAACTATAGAAGATATTGATGTGTGCGGAAAAAAAGTATTAGTAAGATGTGACTTTAATGTGCCATTACAAGATGGTGTAATTACTGATGAAAATAGATTGAACGGAGCTTTACCAACTATTCAATATTTAATTTCTAAAGGTGCAAAAGTTATATTATGCTCTCACTTAGGAAAGCCAAAAGGAGAAGCTAAGCCAGATTTATCTTTAGCACCAGTAGCAAAGAGATTATCTGAGATGTTAGGAAAAGAAGTTGTATTTGCAGCAGATGATAATGTTGTAGGAGAAAATGCAAAGAAAGCAACTGAAAAAATGGAAAACGGAGATGTAGTATTATTAGAAAATACTAGATATAGAAAAGAAGAAACTAAAAACGAAGAGAATTTCTCTAAAGAATTAGCATCACTTGCTGAAATATTTGTAAATGATGCGTTTGGAACTGCTCATAGAGCACATTGCTCAACAGTTGGTGCAGGTGAGTTCTTACAAGAGAGAGTTTGTGGATACTTAATTCAAAAAGAATTAAAATTCTTAGGAGAAGCTGTTGCAAACCCTGTAAGACCATTTACAGCTATACTTGGAGGAGCTAAAGTTTCTGATAAATTAGCTGTTATAAACGAATTATTAGAAAAAGTTGATAATCTAATAATAGGTGGAGGAATGGCTTATACATTCTTAAAAGCTCAGGGTTATGAAGTAGGAACTTCTTTACTTGAAATAGATAAAGTTGAATATGCTAAAGAAATGATGGAAAAAGCTAAGAATAAGGGTGTTAACTTATTATTACCAGTAGACGTTGTTATGGCAGACCACTTTGCACCAGATGCTACTCCAATAGTAACAGAAGATGCTAATGTAAAAGAAGATTACATGGGACTAGATATGGGACCTAAGACTATAGCAAACTTTGTAAAAACTATAAAAGAATCAAAAACTGTAGTATGGAATGGACCAATGGGAGTATTTGAATTTGAAAACTTTGCAAATGGTACATTGTCAGTAGCTAGAGCTATGGCAGAGTTAACTGATGCAACTACTGTAATTGGTGGTGGAGATAGTGCAGCAGCAGTTAATCAATTAGGATTTGGTGATAAGATGACTCACGTATCAACAGGTGGAGGAGCATCACTAGAATTTTTAGAAGGTAAAGAATTACCAGGTATTGCAGCATTAGATAATAAATAAACTAATATATAGAGGAGATTGTAAAATGAGAAAACCTATAATTGCAGGAAACTGGAAAATGCATAAAACAATAAAAGAAGCTTTAGAATTTGTAAATGAGGTTAAAGATAAAATAAACTCTGATAAAGTAGAAGCTGTTATATGTGCCCCATTTACTTTATTGAAGGATTTAAAAGAAGCTACTAAGGGTACAAATATAAAGATAGGTGCTCAAAATATGCACTTTGAAGAAAAAGGAGCATTTACAGGAGAAGTTTCACCTCTTATGTTAAAAGAAATAGATATGGACTATGTTGTAATAGGACATTCAGAAAGAAGACAATACTTCAATGAAACTGATGAAACTGTAAATAAAAAAGTTTTAAAAGCTTTAGAAGTAGAAATAGACCCAATACTATGTGTTGGAGAAACTTTAGAGCAAAGAGAAGCTGGAAAAACTAAAGATGTTTGTAAAGTTCAAGTTGAAAAAGCTTTAGAAAATGTTCTTAAAGATGATTTAGCAAAAGTAGTTGTTGCATATGAGCCAATCTGGGCTATTGGAACTGGTAAAACTGCAACTGCTGAAGATGCTAATGACGTTATATCTTATATAAGAGAAGTTATAAGAGGATTATATGGAGAATTAGCTAATGAAGTTAGAATACAATACGGTGGAAGTGTTAAACCTTCAAATGTAGCCGAAATAATGGGTCAAAGTGATATAGATGGAGCTTTAGTAGGTGGAGCTAGTTTAGCTAGTAATGACTACCGAGACCTTGTTAATTTCTAAGGAGTGAAATGATGAAAAAACCAGTTGCTTTAATTATTATGGACGGATTTGGATACAATAAGGGTGTTAAGGGAAATGCAATTGCTGAGTCCAAAACTCCTAATTTAGATAGAATAAAAAAAGAGTATCCAAACACATTGATAAATGCTAGTGGTCTTGATGTTGGTCTACCTGATGGTCAAATGGGAAATTCAGAAGTTGGTCACACTAATATAGGTGCAGGTAGAATTGTATATCAAGATTTAACTAGAATAACAAAATCTATAAAAGATGGTGACTTTTTTACTAATAAAGTTTTATGTGAAGCTATGGATAATGCAAAAGAACATTCTCTTCATGTAATGGGACTTTTGTCTGATGGAGGAGTACATTCACATATAGACCATCTTAAGGCTATAATCAAAATGGCAAAAGATAAAGGTGTGGAAAAGGTGTATGTTCATGCATTTACTGATGGTAGAGATACTGACCCTCAAAGTGCGTTAGAATATGCCAAAGAAGTACAAGCTAGTATGGATGAAATTGGGGTAGGAGAATTTGCTACAGTTTCTGGTAGATACTATGCTATGGATAGAGATAAGAGATGGGAAAGAGTAGAGCTTGCATACAATGCTATGGTTAGAGGTATTGGTGAAAAAGCGACTTCTATTGAGGAAGCTATTCAAAACTCTTATGACAATGGAAAAAATGATGAGTTTATAATGCCAACAGTTATTATGAAAGATGATAAAGCAGTTGGAAGTATAAAGGAAAATGATTCAATTATATTCTTCAACTTTAGACCAGATAGAGCTAGACAAATAACTAGAGCTTTAGTTTGTGAAGAGTTTGATGGATTTAAAAGAGAAGATATTAAAAACTTCTTTGTATGTTTAACAGAGTACGATATAACTATAGAAAACGTGCATATAGCATTTGGACCTCAATCTTTAAGCAACACTCTAGGTGAGTATCTAGCTAAAAATGGAAAAACTCAACTTAGAGCTGCTGAAACTGAAAAGTATGCACATGTAACTTTCTTCTTCAATGGTGGAGTAGAAGAGCCAAATAAAGGTGAAGAAAGACTATTGATACCTTCTCCAAAGGTTGCAACTTATGATTTAAAACCAGAAATGTCAGCATATGAATTGACAGATAAAGCTTTAGAGAAATTAGGAGAAGATAAGTTTGACTTTATAGTGTTAAACTTTGCAAATCCTGATATGGTAGGTCACACAGGAAGTATAGAAGCGGCTGTAAAGGCTGTTGAAACTGTAGACACTTGTGTAGGAAAATTGGTAGATAAAATAGTAGAGTTAGGTGGAAGTGCAATAATAACTGCTGACCACGGAAATGCTGAATATATGTTAGACCCAGAAACAGGAAAAACTGTAACAGCTCACTCTATTAATCCAGTACCATTTATTGTAGTTGGTCAAGAATTTGAAAGTGCAAAATTATTGGATGGAGGAAGATTATCTGATATAGCACCGACTGTTTTAGATATGATGAAGTTAGAAAAGCCAGAAGAAATGACTGGTCATTCACTTATTTCAAAATAGTCGATTCTGATAAGTAGAGAATAATATATAAACTACAATATAAATTTAAAAATAACACAGTTTAGGTTTATTTTGTAAGGTTTAGACTTTATGACATAAAATTTAGATTTTGTAAGGTCTGGATATTGTAAGGTGTAGATGAAAGTATATTTTATAATATTTACAAGATAGACAATTTATAAAATAAAAAATTATAATATAGATAATGATGTAAATAATGATATAAATAATAATGTAAATAATAACAATATAGACAATAACAATATAAATAATAATAATTAATATATATTATATAAGCAAAAATTTTAGAATCATTAGTTGTACATTTTATGTTTAATGTTTTAAATCTAGTTATAATGTTATGTATTAAAGGTTACTTTTGAATTTTAGTCAAGTTTTTTAATACTATATAAGTTAAAATATTATAAAAAATAAAATAAAAATAGGAACTTTTACAAATTTACCCATCAAATAAATTTGTACCTAATTTTCAAAAGCAACTTTATGTACTATAATATAGAAAGTAGATTAAAATAGTAGACGGATGTTTACAGTAAATGAAAATTTAACTAATAGAAAATCGAAGGGAGATATACAAATGTCAGTTATTGAATTAGTATATGCTAGAGAAGTATTAGACTCAAGAGGAAATCCAACTGTAGAAGTTGAAGTAGTATTAGAAGATGGAGCAATGGGAAGAGCAATAGTTCCATCAGGAGCATCTACAGGAGCTTTTGAAGCTGTTGAATTAAGAGATGGAGATAAGGGAAGATACTTAGGAAAAGGTGTAGAAACAGCTGTTGCTAACGTAAATGAAATAATAGCACCTGAAATAGAAGGAATGGATGCATTTGACCAACCAGCTATAGACGCAATCATGATAGAATTGGATGGAACTCCAAACAAAGGTAAATTAGGAGCTAATGCTATATTAGGTGTTTCAATGGCAGTAGCTAGAGCAGCTGCTGATGAAATAGGTTTACCATTATTCCAATATTTAGGTGGAGTAAATGCTAAACAATTACCTGTTCCAATGATGAACATATTAAACGGTGGAGAGCATGCTGATAATAACGTTGATGTTCAAGAATTTATGATATTACCAGTAGGAGCTTGTTGTTTCAAAGAAGGTTTAAGAATGGGAGCAGAAGTATTCCATTCATTAAAGAAAGTTTTAGGAGAAAAAGGATTAGCTTGTGGTGTAGGTGACGAAGGTGGATTTGCTCCAAACTTAGGTTCAAACAGAGAAGCTTTAGAATTAATAGTTGAAGCTATAACAAAAGCTGGATATAAGCCAGGTGAAGACGTTATGTTAGGTCTTGACGTTGCTGCTACAGAAATGTACAACAAAGAAACTAAAAAATACGTTTTAGCAGGAGAAGGAAAAGAGTTAACTGCTGCTGAAATGGTTGCTTTATATGAAGATTGGTCAAACAACTTCCCAATAATAACTATAGAAGATGGTTTAGACGAAGAAGATTGGGATGGATGGAAATTATTAACTGAAAAATTAGGAAATAAATTACAATTAGTTGGTGACGACTTATTTGTTACTAACACAGAGAGATTAGAAAAAGGAATTGAAAATGGAGTAGCTAACTCTATATTAGTTAAGGTTAACCAAATAGGTACAATAACTGAAACTTTAGATGCTATAGAAATGGCTAAGAGAGCAGGATATACTGCTGTTATATCTCATAGATCAGGAGAAACTGAAGATTCTACTATAGCAGATTTAGCTGTTGCAGTAAATGCTGGTCAAATAAAAACTGGTGCTCCATCAAGAACTGATAGAGTTGCTAAGTACAACCAATTATTAAGAATAGAAGAAATGGTTGGAGAGCAAGCTAGATACTGTGGATTAAAATCTTTCTATAATTTAAAAAAATAGTTATTGAAGATTAAAAAGATAGTATTAAAGATTAAAAAGATAGTATTAAAGATTAAAAAGATAACATAAAAGATAAAAATTTATCTTATAAGGGATAAGTGATAGTTGATTTTTCAATTCACTTATTCTTTTTTTATATTTATAGTTTACATATCTATGTTTAAAAAGTATTATATAAAAGTGTTAGGTAAGTAAAAACTTGAAAGGAAGATGATTATGTTTAAAAAATGTATCAAGAGTATGTTTGTGCTTTCTTGTATCGCTTTAACCTTATTTACAGGTTGTAGCCAAAATGAAAATAATAATGGTTCTGATACTGATATTGATAAAAAACAACTATTAGAAGTTGCCGATTCTAATGGTGATGTGATAAGACAAACGACAGACAATGATATTATTACTGATTATGTTCTAAATAAGGAAATCGATGAATGGACTTATGCCAAAGAAATACCTGTAAATCATGAAAAATTATATACATTTGCTAGTTATGAATTAATAACTGAGCCTGTTTTTTTAGATGAAACAGATTCTAATATTTCTTACAGTTTGGAGACTCTATATAAAAGCGATGAAAATTTTTATGTTGAGGTCAACTCAGAAGGTGAAACAACTTATAATAAAATTCCTAATTCTGCAGGGAATTATTTAATTACGTTTGCTAAGCATAAGTCTGATATACAAGATAAACAAAAAATTTTTTCTACGTGGGGAAATACCACATCAAACTCTGATAAAAATCTAACTACTGTATTAGGTAAGAAGATACTTTCAAAGTTATGGGAGGATGAAGAACAAAATATTGATAAAGATTATGAGGAAAATTATACTCCTGAAACAATCAATGTAAAAAAAGTAGAAATAGAATATTTAGATGATAGTGTCAGTATAACTGATTCTAAAAAAATAGCTGATTTTTATAATAACTTAAAAGAAAATAACTGGGATAAGGTAAATGAGCCATTATCTGAAAAAAATAAAATATGTGTAATAAGAGCATATCAGCCGAATAGAAAAAGTAGAGATAAAGAATTAGTTGTAAATGAGGAAATAATTATATATCATAGTGATGATGAATACTGGGCAGTATCAAAGAGTAATTCTGGAAATGATGAAATGAAAATGTATTATAAAATACCTAATAGTATTATTGAATATCTTAGCGATATGATTAAATTTTAACTGAAAGATAAAATTACAAGATATCAGTTTTGTTTGTTATTTATGGTTTAATGGTCTTGAAATGACTATGTTATTGTGATACACTAAAGAGTAATGAAATTTAAGTAATAAATAGATAGGAGGGGCAATAATGAGCAACATTTTAATGGGTGTGCAAGTAGTACTAGGGCTTTTACTAGTAATTAGCATAATGCCTCAAGATTCAAAGAATGCTTTGCCTTCAGAGTTTGGTGGAGAAGGAAGTCAAGCTTACTTTAAACCAAAAGGGAAACAAGCATTTCTTGCTAGAATTACAAAGATAACAGCAGTATTATTTTTTATAAATGCATTGGCATTACTTATAGTTAAGAAGTAATGATATTGTTGAATAACTGGCCATTATTTGATTAGTGCATTTGGAAAATATTTAAAAATTAAATTTAGTTTTTAATGAAAGTATGTAAAGTAAAAAATAAAACAGGACTAACAATTTTATATTGTTAGTCCTATTTTATTTTAAAGATTAAGTTAGATACTTTGATTATTTACATTTATGTGTATATCTATCAAACCAGACAATTAGTTTATTACAATTTGGACAAGTATTTTCAGTTAAGTTTTATAGTGTGGCTAGTATATTGCAAATATAAATAGTGATTTTATAGTATCTTATAAAATAATCTTCATTAGGGCTTATATCATAAATATGGTGTAGAAATAAAAGCATACAACTATAAAATATCATATAAGTAAATCTGAATATTTAATAAGTAAATACAAATATTTAGATAAGATTAGTTTAAATAAGATTATTCTGTTTTAAAATAAATATTATTAGAAATACTGTAATTATAGAAAATGCAGAAGTAAATACTACAATTTGACCAGCTAGTTCACTATCAGAATCCATCTGTTGTGCCATTGTAAATGAAGAAACTGCAGTTGGAGCAGACAACATTATCATAAGTGAGGCTAATTCTACATTTCTAAATCCAAGAAAAATACTAATTGGCAAGAATATAGTAGGTACTAGTACAAGTCTTCCACATACTCCCAATATAATGGGTCTTATATGTCCCTTTATAGAAGAAAAACTAAAAGACCCCCCTAGAATTATAAGAGATAAAGGTGTTGCGATTTTAGATATATCGCCAATTGTCTTATGTAAAAATGTAGGAATATTTACATCTAAAATTAACATAATAAGACCTATTGCAGAAGCTATTATAAGTGGGTTTGTTATAATACCTTTAATCATATGTTTTATATTTACTTTTCCACCTCTAAAAATTTCAAGTATTACGACAGACAACACATTAAACATAGGTACAATGACTGCAATTAATAAAGATGTAACTCCAATGCTCTTATCACCAAATAGTGAGATTGTGACAGGAATGCCAAATATAACGAAATTACTACGAAATATACCTTGTATTAATGCACCTCTCGATTTATTATCTTTTTCAATTTTAGGGATAATAAAAACTAAGATTAAGAAGGTTGAAAAAATGATTATAACAGCCACGGCCATAAGTTTAAAATTAAGAGAGCCATTTAAATCTGTGTTATATATGTTAAAAAATAATAATAATGGCAAGAAAGATTTAAAACAAACATTATTCATTTTATTTAAAGTATGTTCATCAAATAAACCTAATTTTTTTAGAACATATCCAAGTGACATTGTGAGAAACAAGGGAAGAACAACATTTACTGATAGAATTAAATTTTCCAAAGTCTATTCTCCATAACTCGATAATTCAATTAAATTTCTATCAGGGTTTCTTAAATAAATGGATTTCATTTTACCAAAAACTCCTATACGTTCTACAATTCCTTGTTCAATTTGAATACCATTTTGTTTTAAGTATTTTTTTGTTTCATCAATATTCTTGTTTATTTCAAAACATAAATCAGCACTACCTGTTTGTATGTTTTTGTTATGTGGTGAAAGTTCATTACCTTTTATGTGGACATTTATCTTAAAATCTCCAGTATAAAGCTCATATTTTTTATTCATTTCTTTAGATGTAAAACCAAGCTTTTTATAAAAACTTATACAATTTTCTATATTATTAGTAGTAATAACTACATGGTCTATTTTTTTTATCATAACAACTCCTTAAGATTTTATATATTGATAAACTCAACATAAATTTATTTAATTTTATAAACTGATATGATTTATATTGATTATCTAATTTTATATTGATTGTTGAATTTCATTTAGAGCATTAAATTTTATGTAGATTGTTGAATTTTGTATTGATTGTTGAATTTCATTTAGAGTATTAAGTTTTATGCAGATTGTTGAATTTTGTATTGATTGTTGAATTTCATTTAGAGTATTAAGTTTTATGTAGATTGTTGAATTTTGTATTGATTGTTGAATTTCATTTAGAGTATTAAGTTTTATGCAGATTTCAAAATTTAATATAATCTGTTAATTAAAATATAAAAAATACTCTAATAACAATTAAGCTAATCATTAATCAAATGTAGATATTTAATTAATGATTAGCTACAGTCAATCTAATTAATTAGAATAACTTCCTTTTAATGTAAATGTGTCTAAAACATGTCCATCCATAGCTTTGAAAAATTCATTCATATAGAATCCTTTTTCAAGGTCAAGGATAGTATCAAGTGCAAATACATGTATCTCATAGACATGAGTTCTGTCTGGAGGAGCCATACCACCATATACACTAGCTTCTAATCTATCAAGACCTCCTAGTTTACCATGCCAGCTAGTAGTTCCTTGAACAAAATCAGTAGCTGTTATACTTTCATTTTCACTTAATTCATCTCTTGTTATATTTGCAGCTAACCAATGTATCCATGCAAATCCACATACAGGAACAGAGTCTTTGTCTTCTAAAAACACAGCAAAGGATACTGTATTCTTTGGTGCATCTTCAAACTTTAGAGGTAGTGAGTATGTAGGCATACCACCTTCATTGAATTGAGTTCCTCTTTTACCATATTTATCTTCTATAACACCATTTACTATACCAGTACTAGTTACTCTCATAATAATTTACCTCCTAAATATATAATAAGTTAATAGAGTATATCTATAATTTAATTATATACTAGTTGAAAATAATGGTAAATTACTTACTTTTTTATGGGTATTCATTTACTTTAAAATAACATTTTCCTTAAGGATATTTCTCATACCATTATCTAGCATAAAGTTAATTCTCTCGAAGTTTCAAATAAGGTCACCTCCAATTTATTTTGCTAATATACGTTTTGAAGCAAGCTTATATACAAACTCAATTTTTTTATTTGAAATATCCCATGAATCTAATTCTTTTTTTATTAAATCCGGATATTTTTTACTTATATCCCTAAGAGCATTACCTATAGACTTTCTCAAGTATTCGCTATCATCTTCTTTTAAACTAGAAAGTAGTGATATAGCAATATCAGGATTAGATTTAAAATAGTCTCTACTGGTCCAAATTCTAAGACCTTCTGTCACAGCTCTTTTTATGTTTGGACTATCAGAATTAAGCCATTCTTTTATAACAGGAAGTGCCTTTTCATATCCTACTTCACTGCAATAATAATCAAATGATTTAGCTAGTATTTCTTGTACTCTCCAGTTTTCATCTTTACTCACATTATCTTTTAAAAACAATAAAGCTTCAGGAATAGTTATTGATATAAAACCAAGTATAAACACTGCTAACTCTCTTACTTGATAGTATTCTGATCTATATAAGTAGATTGATAGATAATAACATTTTTTTGAGTCATTATTTTTTACAATTTTTTTAGCTATGTTTTCAATTTCTTTAAATCCATTTTCTATAGTAATAAGTTTTGCAATTACTTCTTCCAATTTTATCTCCTCCAATAAGTAGATTAGTTTAAATTTCGTATATTTATTTGTAAAAAAGAGTTTGTTTAATTTAGATAAAATAAAGACTTGTCAAAAAACGTTTGCAAGTCTTTAGTACTAGCATAAATAAAAAATAATAAAAAATCAACCTCATTTAACATATAAATTTACTTTTATTATTAGTTTTATATTATAAAGTTGTGTTTAAAAAATTAATTGAGTTATATAAATTTTACATGATTTGAGTATACTAATAGAATAAATTATTATATAGTAATACTTATATGAGATGAATATTTTACCAATCCTATATGATAGTGTATAATTAGGTGATAAAGCAGATGATAAATAGTAATTTAAACAATCATAACAACATTTATACAGATAATTTATGATTAGAAACCATCATAATTTGTTTGGAATTGATTTAATACAATTTACATTAAGTCGAAAATATAAATAAATAATTTAGTTTGTAAAAATAATGAAAAGAATATAGAAGTCCGTGTGATAAGGAATAAAGAAGCTTTGCTTCAAGAAATATAAAGGATAATATAATGAAAAGTAAAAATAGGAGGAAAAAATGATACCAGGACTTAAAGAAAGTTTGTTAGGATTAATAAATGAAAGTGCATATAATCCTTTAAAAAAAGAAGAATTAGCAGAAATATTTGATATACATTCATCAGAAATGCCAATGTTTTATAATTTTTTAAATGAATTAGAAGAAGATGGCTATATCTGCTTTACTAAGAAAGGGAAAATAATATCTCCAAATCAAATGGGATACTTTGTTGGGAAATTTGTATCACACAAAAAAGGGTTTGGATTTGTGGAATCTGATGTTGAATATACACAGGATTTATTTATCTCAAGTGACAACATAAATGGTGCTATGCATAACGATAGAGTTATGGCAGAAATAGTAGTACCTGCAACTGAAGAAAAGAGAGCTGAAGGAAGAATAGTAAAAGTCATAAAGAGAGAAATAACTAGAATAGTAGGTACTTTTCAATCAAGTAAAACTTTTGGATTTGTAACACCAGATAACAAGAAATTTACTAAGGATATATATATCCCTAAAAAACATTTTAGTGGAGCAGTAGATAATGATAAGGTAGTATGTGAAATTACAGTATGGCCACAAGAGGATAGAAAACCAGAAGGTAAAATTATAGAGATACTAGGTCAAAAAGGTGAAAGAGGCGTAGAAATAGACTCTATAATAAGAGAACATGGTCTTCCAGAAGAATTTCCAAAGAAAGTATTACAAGAAGCTGAAGCTGTAGCTGTTGAGATTCCTCAAGAAGAGATAAAAAGAAGAAGAGATTTAAGAGACTTAAATATATTTACTATAGATGGAGATGACGCAAAAGATTTAGATGATGCCATATCAATAGAAGTACTATCTAATGGAAATTTCAAATTAGGAGTTCACATAGCTGACGTTACACATTATGTAAGAGAAAAAAATAAACTGGATAAAGAGGCTTTAAAAAGAGCTACATCAGTTTATTTAGTAGATAAAGTAATTCCAATGTTGCCAAAGACTCTTTCAAATGGAGTATGTAGTTTAAATCCATTTGAAGATAAGTTGACACTTTCTATATTTATGGAAATAGACCATAAAGGGAATGTGGTTAAACATGAAATATGTGAATCTATAATAAATTCAAAAGCTAGAATGACTTATACAGAAGTATCTGACATATTGGAGAAGGATGATGAAAAACTTAAAAAGACTTTTGAACATGTTGTTGAAGAGTTTAAGAATGCTGAAACTTTAGCTAGAATTCTTATGTCAAGAAGGGAAAAAAGAGGAGCTATAGATTTCAATTTCCCAGAAGCAAAGATAATTTTAAATGGAAAAGGTGAAGTTGTAGACATAAAGCCATATGAAAGAAGAATATCTAATAAAATAATAGAAGAATTTATGCTTATAAGTAATGAGACAATTGCTGAACATTTTTATTGGATGGGAGTACCATTTGTATATAGAATACATGAGACCCCATCTTTGGAAAAAATGGAAGAATTAAGTAAATTTATATCTACATTTGGATATATAATAAAGGGTGATAAGGAAGAAGTTCATCCAAAAGCACTACAAGGGATAATAGAGAATATAAAGGGTAAAAAAGAAGAAGGTGCTATAAGTACTATAATGCTTCGCTCTTTAAAACAAGCTAAGTATTCACCAGAATGTAGTGGACACTTTGGATTAGCAGCTAAATTCTACTGCCACTTTACTTCACCAATAAGAAGATATCCTGACCTTCAAATTCATAGAATAATAAAAGAATCTTTAAATAATAAGATAAGTGGAAAGAGACAGGAACAGCTTACTACTATAGTTGATTATGCATCTGTTCAGTCATCTGAAAAAGAAAGAAAAGCAGAGTTAGCTGAAAGGGATGTGCATGATTTCTATAAGGCTCTTTATATGAAGGATAAAGTTGGTCAAGAGTTTGAAGGTGTTGTATCTAGTGTAACTTCATTTGGAATATTTGTTGAGTTGGAGAATACTATAGAAGGATTGATAAGACTTGCAAATATGAATGATGATTACTATATTTATGATGAGAGTTCTTATAGTGTTTTAGGAGAAAGAACTAAGAAGTCATATAAGATAGGTGACTTAGTTAAGATAAAGGTTGAGAGTGTAAATGTAGACTTTAAAGAAATTGATTTTGAAATAGTTGAAAAGATAGAAGAATAAGTAAAACATCTAAAATAGATATGAGAAGTTGTAGTATCTATGATATAACTAAATTTACAATACTCAATGAAAATAAGCAATTGAAGAATATTTAATGGAAATAGATAATCTAAAAATACTTAATTAAAATAGATAGTCTAAAAATATTTAATGAAAAACAGATATCTAAAAGATAGATTTTTATTACAAAATAAGTGTATCATTTAAAATTTAAGATACACTTATTTTTTTGTTTTACATAAATTTTGTTTTATTTAATTTATAGCAATGTATTACTTTATATAAATTTAGTGTTAAAATTATACCAAATACTACTTGGGAGGAATGGAATTATGGGTATGATATTATATTAGAATAATTGAAGAAAATGTTTTGAAATTACAACAAGCAGAAGGAAACTTACAAGATTTTGTTTTTGAAGATGTACATAAAAATAATACTATTAATATTGATAAAGCATGAACATGGCATGCTATTTACTTTACTTTAACTGGTTGTCCATTTGGAGGAGATGATGAGACCATATTTTATATCATGTAAATCGATTATGTTTTTGAAACTTATTTATAGTACTCAATAATTTTTTTAGCTATATACTATATTTTTGTATGAGCAAAAAAGAAGGGCGAATCTTGATGTTGGGTCAAAGTTTTCAAAGCTGTTTAATTTTAATAAGAGAAAACTTTAAATTAAGCACTTTAATTAATTTGACATGTTCAATTATATTGTTATGTTTGATTACTCTAATACAAGGAGTAGCTAATTTAGACAGAATTTCAGCAGCTATATGTTTAGAAAATTATGTTGCAATAGTAGGAATAATAATGTTGGTGCCTATATTTTCACTAGAATAATTAAAGAAAATTGATGAGATAGTAGCATCAAAATCATTATCTCAAGTTATTGTACAATTAATTAGAATACGGATGTCAATTATAAGTATCACTGTTTTAATCATAGGTTTTGTAAATGTTTTAATATATTTAGGTGGAGATTTTCTAGTAACTGAGTATATTGTTGGAAGTTTCGAATCAATTATGTTTGTAGGAAGCTTAGGAATGTTTTTCTCTAACTTATTTAACAATAAAATCATGGGATATATGATATCTATAGGATATTAGTTTTAAATATGATGACTAAAGACAAGTATGTTGGAAATTTCTTTATAATGTATATGATTCAAGAGCGTTTTGATGAAAAATATTGGTTGATATCTGGAAGTGTAGTACTGATAATCATATCTCTATTGATAAAGCCAATAAAAAGGAAGATTAGGTGATAAAATGAGAGCTTTAGATAAAATAAGGATAGTATAAATGCAAAAACACATTTATAATAGATGAGTTTATTTTTATATGTATAAATTATAAGTTGATATTTATGTATGTAAGTAGATGTATATATCTATTAGTATAAAAATACATATATATACTGAATTTTATTAAAAGCTCTCAAATTTATATTTTATAGTGATTTCACAATAATAGTTTAATAAAACCTATAGTAATTTTATAAATTTCATAGTGATTTTACAATAATAGTTTAATAAATTCTATAGTAATTTTACAATAATAGTTTAATAAATTCTATAGTAATTTTACAATAATAGTCCAATAAAGCCCATAATAATTTTATAAATTTCATAATGATTTAATAAATATTTATAAAATTACTATTTTTGTTTAGAAACTTTGTTATTCATATTATCATTAGTAGGCATTGAACCAAAGCTTAATTTTTCATACATTACTTGAGTTGGAGCTAGCCAAACTGTACCGTTACCAGTGAATGTATTTAAGAAACCTTCACCATTTAAAGCAGAACCAATTAAAGACTTGTCTGATTTTGTAACAGAGAAATTAACTCCAGATGTTCTTGCTATTGCAAAGTTACCATCTACCTTTAATTCTTCTCCATTCTTCAATTCATATTCTACAATTTCGCTTTGAGGTACAACACATTCTAGAACAATTACACCAGTACCACTTAATTCTATTTGGAAGAAACCTTCACCACCAAGTAAAGCAGATGAGAAGTTCTTTTGTGTAAATGCTTTTACTTCTATTGTATCAGAGCAACAATAGAATAATCCTTTATCAACAATTATAGAATCATTATCAAGACTCATAAATAAATAATGTCTAAAAGAAGGTTCTAAGTAAACTTCGCCAGTACCTTTATATACAGGTTTCATCATCGATTCATTAGTAAGTGCTCCTGATATTCCTTTTTTGAAAAGACCTCCAACGCCACCAATTTTAGTTTCAGAAGAGATATTCCCTTTATAATAATATAATGCACCAGCTTCTGTTTTTATTGACGAATTATTTAACTTTATCTTAATTTGTCTAGCTCTTAGGCCAGCTTCTCTAGCAAAATATAATCCCATTGCCATCATTGGGCTAGAAGCACCTTCAAGCTTTTCAAATTCTAATATCTCAAATTCACTTTTCCCATCTGATGCATTTTCTAAAATTCTTACTTTTTTGCTTAAATCCATACAAATTTCTCCCTACCATGTTAAGATTTATCTCTAAAATATTACAAGATATAATTATATATTACATTTTTTTTGGAAAAATGGCTACTTTATCATCAAATTTTTAAGAAATTTTCAAGATAGCTGTAGTTGAAATATGATAGTTTAAGGATGCATGACTATTTAAGTGGATGTTTTGAGTATTATTTATTATTTGTGGGTATTATATTTTATGGGTATGTTAAAATTATTTAAAAGATAAAAGATAGCTTGATATTGGATGTATCTAATATGGTTTGTTATTTATTTTGCCTAATTATTTATCATATTGTTTAAGAAATTTAATATATTAGTGTAATCTTGACTAAAATCCCTAAATATGTTATTATACAGCTTAGTCAAATGATTTAATTGCATGAAAAATTTAACAGATTCTTAATATCGATTGAAGAAATTTCTAGCAAAGAAGGTGAGATTTATATGGCTGGTAAGAAAATATTAGCAACAAATAAAAGAGCAAGACATGAATATTTTATAGAAGAGACTTATGAATGTGGAATTGAATTAAAAGGAACAGAAGTAAAATCAATAAGACAAGGTAAAGTTAACTTAAGTGATGGATATGCATCTGTAGATAATAGTGAAGTATTTTTAAAACAAGTTCATATAAGTCCATATGAGCAAGGAAATATATTCAATGTTGATTCTTTAAGAGTTAGAAAATTATTGCTTCATAAGCATGAGATAAGAAAACTTATTGGAGCAACCACTATAAAGGGGTATTCACTTATACCACTTAGTTTATATTTAAAAAATGGTAAAGTTAAAGTAGAAATTGCTTTAGCAAAAGGTAAGAAGTTATATGATAAGCGTCAAGATATGGCTAAGAAAGATGCACAAAGACGTATAGAAAGAGAAATGACAGGGAAGTATTAAATTAGATAAAACTGTATTTTTTAGAATAAAATTCTTTATTATCTAGAACATAACATTGATTTTTATTCTTAAAAGTATTATATTATATATACATTAAAAATTTAATAAAAATGGTGATAAAGTTTGCGAAGAGTCTATTGGACTATAAACTAATCAAGGGGGCGTAAAGGTTTCGACGTGGGTTTGGAACTTGAGGCTGCATGTCGTGTTACTCTGGGTCACGTAAAAACTGGGGAACTTTAAAATAAACGCAGACGATAATTTCGCGATAGCAGCCTAGTTGCTGCTCGTCCCTCTTAGTCCTCCTGCCGACTAAGACTGGACGTCATTATGCAGGGAACTACTTTAAGGGTGTCTCGACTTAAAGTAGATTAATTGGGACTGGCTAAGCATAGAGCCTGCCACTTGGCGTTATGTGAGGCGAGATACTAGTGAAGTTGGCTAAGCATGTAGATGCAGCGAGGAAAAGACTTACGGACAGGGGTTCGACTCCCCTCGTCTCCACCAATTTTAAAAAAAGAATGATGAAATACTTGGAAATACTAGTCTTTATTGACTAGTATTTTTTGTTTTGGTGATGAAATCCACCAACCGTACCCCAACCACAGAAAAAGAGGTTTTTTTGAGGGTATATTGGGGTGCATTTAGGGTGTATAAAAAACCTTTATTTATTATGATATTAGGTAACATAGAATTTTAATATCTACTTTATGATATAATATTTTTATAAATGTAAAATAGTTTAAGTTGTTAATTAATAAAAATATATATTATATAAGTTTGATAGGAGTTGAGGTTTGTAATGGATGAAAGAAAACTAGAATTTTCTATTTTTTGCATTGAAGCTTTAGCAGAAAAATTGGATATAGATTCAGAAGGAGTTTATAAACTTCTTAAACATGATACTGATATTTTAGATAACTATATAATACCTTGCTATGAAGCACTACATTCTCAAAGTAAAAGTTATATAGTGCAAGATTTAATACAAGTGCTTAAAGAAAAGGGCGTGATGTAATGATTGTATATCATGGTTCATACTGTGTGGTAAAAACGCCTAATATTATCTTCTCAAGAGATTCTTTAGATTTTGGAAAAGGATTCTATTTAACTAGTATAAAAACACAGGCACTTAACTGGACAGAACGTTTTAAGAAAAGGGGTAAAAAAGCATATTTAAATAGCTATTCTCTAGATATTGATAAATTAAAAGAAAACTGCAAGGTAAAAATCTTCAATAGTTATAATTTAGAATGGCTTGACTTTATATTAGAATGTAGAAATATGAGTGATGTATATATGAAATATGATGTTATAATAGGTGGAATTGCTGATGATAAGATTTACAATACAATAGAACTGTATCAAGATAATCTTATTGAAAAAGATGAAGCTTTAAAAAGATTAAAATACTATAAACCAAATGAACAAATATGTATAACCAATCAAAATGTAATAGATAAATATTTAAAGTTTAGATGTGAAGAGGAGGTATAGTGCTTATGGAAGCAAATAAAACATTATTACAGATACTATATAAAAAAATTATATTAGAATTTTCTAAGCAGACAGGCAAGAGTTTGGAAGAAAGTATGGATTATTTATATACTTCTGAAACATATAAACTTATAAGTGAGGGTGTATCAGATATGCACTGTAAGGGTCATATATACTTGGCTCAAGAATTAATGCTAGAAAATGGATTAATGTATCATAAAGGCTATCCAAGATAAATAGTTAAAACTAGATACGAAATAAGGATACAAGATAATATGAAATTAATTTGTATCCTTATTTTGATTTTGTAATTAACTATATGAAATCATAGTATTTTTATGTATTTGATTTTTACAATGAAAATATTTTATCCAACTTTTCTACAGCTTCAACCTTCTTATCTTCCATAACTTGAGTATATATATTTAAAGTTATTGATATATCATAATGACCCATTAAAACTTGTACAGTTTTAGGAGGGACATCATTCTCAAAAAGTCTAGTTGCATAAGTTTTTCTAAGACCATGAAACTTTATAGGCTCTATATTTAAGCTGTTTAATATAGATTTTAAATTCCTTAAAGGTCTTTTATCATCTATAGGGATACCTAATTCATTGCAAAATACATAATTATCATTTCTATACAATTCTCCAGCATTTAATATATCCGCATTTTGATTTACTTTATGCTCTTTCAGTTTATTTAAAACATCTTTTGGAATAGGTACAGTTCTGTAAGAATTTGATGTCTTTGGCTCTTGTTCTAATATTTTAAGCTCTCTATTTCCAGTTTTATCTATAAAATATGTTCTTTGAAGAGTTCTTTTAACTGTTAAATTAGACTTTTTAAAATCAATATCAAACCATTTAAGTCCTAATAATTCTCCTAATCTAAGTCCAGTACCAAGAGCAAGTAAAAATAATACCTCTAATTTATGACCCTCTATAGCTTTTATAAAACTCTTTTGTTGTTCAAGAGTCAATATTTCAAGCTTATTTTCCTTTTTCTCAACTGGTATATTTACCATAGTACAATAATTACGTTGTATAAGACCTTGTTTTTCAGCTTCTGATAAGCAGGTTTTCAGTTTAGTGTTTATTTGTCTTATAGTAGGTATACTTTTATTAGAATCAAGCAATCTATTGTAATATTTTTGTATGTGAGATACTCTTAAGTCTTTTAATTTAACATTGCCTAAATCAGTATCTTTAATATAATTACGATAGATGCTTTCATATCTTTCAAATGACTTTGGTTTTAAATCTTTTATTCTATATTCAAACAACCAATTGTAAAACCAATGCTCTAAAGTTATTTTATCATCTGAAATATCAGAACTTAAATAATATTGTTTTTTATAAGCATCAAGTTTATCTTTAACTTCCTTTTGAGTTTTACCATAAAATTCTTTTCTTATTGGTTTTCCATCTTCATTATAACCAATCATTATACGAGAACGCCAACCATCTTTATATTTTCCGATAGAGCCTTCTCCATTAGCTCTTTTAGTTGCCATTTTTAAACAGCTCCTTATATGATTTATAGTTATATCCATCAAAGAATGTAATACATTTCTCTAATAAGAATTTTATAACTTCATCAGCTTCTAGTGTTTCATAGAAGTTTAGCATCAATGTGTTGTATTCTTGTTTATGTTTAGCTGGTATTGATAGAACTCCTATATCATTACTTATAAGTATTAGGTTTGAAGTAAGTCTAGCAGTTCTTTTGTTGCCATCATAGAAGAATTGACAATAGGACAACCATAAATTTATTATTATAGCCTTTTCTAAGGGGTTAGTTATTTTATTTATGATACTTATGTCACTTACAAATAAATCATTTAATAGAGTGGCTTCTATGCACTCATATTGAGTAGTACCAGCTATACCTATGTTACCGTTTCTAAAATCTCCAACGATTAGAGCTTCATCTTTTGCAACTATTTTATGTATAGAGCAAATTGTATCTTTATTTAAAGATAAATTTTCTTTGTTACTTAATTTTATTACATAATCCCATGATGATTTTATATTTAGTATTTGATTTTGGTCACTTAATTTATGTCCACCTACTGTTATACCATCAAGTAATGTTTGTACTTCTGGGAATGTAAATGGGTTATTTTCTAGGTTACCCATATCATATACAAATTCACTTATCATTCTTCTAATGTATGTTAAAGTATATTTTTTATCTCCATGAGGTAGATTAGTAGGGAATTTATGTGTGTATTTTGGTATATATGATTTATTCATGATTTTAGCTCCTTTCATATCTAATTTTTATTTATTAACTATGAATGTATAAAAGTTAATAGGTAAACTCATATTTTGAAAATGTGCAATATTAATATTCTTCATCCTCATCTTCAATAAGACCATTAGAGTTTTCTTGTATAAAATTTTCAACAAGACCATTTATCACCCAATTTAGATTTTTGGAGAAGTCTTTGAAGTCAGAGAAGCTTAAGCTAATTGGTTTTATTGTATCTGCATTATCTGCAATTTCAAACTTTGTCTTATAATCTGTTTTTACATCATAACCATAATTTTTTAATATATGAATTACTAAATCAAATTCTGACTTATCTATATAATAAGAAACTGGAGTATTATCTATGTTAATATCTTTATTTATAAAATCGATAAGAAAGTTATCTATAATATATCCAGTCTGGGGATTTCTATAGAGGATTGTTTGGTTATCTATTTTTATCTCCTCTAATGGAAATCCAAATAAGTCTTCAATCTTAGTATAAGTAGCAAGTGCTATTTTTTTTAATATTTCAATTCTAGGCATTTTTGTTCCATTCTCATAATTTATAATTTCATTCTCAGAACAATTTATTTTTTCTGAGAGTTCTTTGAGAGATATATTATTTATATTTCTAAATTTGCTTATATTATTTCCGATGAGTTTTGCTGAGTAATTATCAAATGTTTTTACAACTAAATCCAATTCTTTTAAATTAGTATAATTATTTGTTGAAGTATCTAAATCACTTTCATCAATAATAAGCCTATTTATAGGAATTGATAATGCAGTAGATATTTTTTTTATCATATCTAAACTAGGCTTTCTTTGGCCTTGCTCATATTTAGCTACAGCATAAACTGAACAACCAATCTTATTAGCTAACTCATCCCTTGACATATTTATAGATTTTCTATATTGTTTAATCTTTTTTCCAATTGTATTATTTATCATAATTTCACCTCAAATACATTATAGCACTAAATGGGTCTATTGATACACTTAAATATATTGACAATACACCGAATGGGTGTTAGAATATTTTATAGAAATGAGAATACACAAAATGGGTATGAAAGAAAGGAGGGAATCAATGAAACTCAAATTAAAAAGAATTGAAAAAGGTATAAAGCAATATGAATTAGCTGAAAAAGTTGGCATCTCAAGATATTATTTATCTTCTTTAGAAAGAGGTAAATCAAAAAATCCAAGTAATATGTTGATGTTAAAATTGGCTCAAGAACTAGATACAAGTGTAGAAGAATTATTTTTTGATAAGGAGGAATGATGTATGGCAGATACAAATAATCTAGAAGTTCTTAAAACACTACAAGCTACATTGAATATACTTGTCAAACAAGAACAAGAAGCACAAGAAAGGGCAAAAGGGTACAAGGAGATACAGACATATAGAAGAGATAAAGCTCAACTTATCACATGTAAAGAAGCTTCTAAAATTTATCCCATAGGGGAATCAAAATTTAGACAGTTATGTCATTCTAAAAATAAAGGATTTCCTTGTATATGGATAGATAATAGAGTGTATATAATAAAAAATAAACTAGATGATTGGTTTATTGAAAATGCAAATGGCATAAAATTATAGGTTTAAGTGGGTGATAGTACTTGAGTAATCTAGGTTGGATAAAGCTTCATAGAAAGATAAAAGAAAGCCCACTATATAAAGATTGTAATTCCAAACAAAGAGATATACTCATAAACCTATTACTGTCAGTTAATCATAAGCCTAATAAATGGGTTTATGGAGGTAAAGAATATGAAGTTAAATCCGGACAGTTAATAACATCTTTGGAAAGTATAGCAAATATGTGTTCAAAAGATGTAAGTATTCAGAATGTAAGAACTGCTTTAAAGAAATTTGAAAGATATGGATTTCTAACAAATGAATCAACAAACAAAAATAGGCTTATAACTATTGAAAACTGGGAGTTATATCAATCTAATGAAGAAAATCAACAGACTAATCAACATGCAATTAACAAGCAACTAACAACTAACAAGAATGTAAATAATGAAAAAAGTAAAATATACAGTGAAATTATAGAAAAATTCAATATTACTTGTACAGAACTATCAAAAGTAAAGAAACTTACAGAAGCTAGAAAAAAAGTAATTAATGCTAGGATAAAAGAATATGATAAAGAGACTGTATTAGAAATTATTCATATAGTTAGTAAAACTAGCTTTTTAAATGGAAGCAATGAAAAAGGTTGGAAGGCAAATTTTGATTGGATAATGAGCCCAAATAATTTTATTAAGATATTAGAAGGCAATTATCAAGATAAATCAATTAATGTCAAAGTAGATGCAGAGGTATATAGTCCAGATGATTCACAATTAAAGTGGTAGGGAGTTTATATTATGGATAATATGAGTAATTTAGTTAAGAACACAGAAGCAGAACAATCTATATTAGGTAGTATTTTACTAGATTCGAGGAAAATAGAAGAGATTGAGATATTAATAAGTGAAGATATGTTTTATCATCAAGAACACAAACATATATTCAATTCAGTGAAAGATATACATAAAAGGGATGAGCCTATAGATATAATAACTCTTACAGAAGATTTAAAGAAAAAGGGGCTTATAGATTATGTTGGAGGTATAAGTTATTTGACAAAACTATCAACAATAGTTCCAACTATAGGTAATGTATCTCATTATATTGAGATAGTTATTGAAAAATATAAAAATAGAAATATAATTGATAAATTTAATAAATTCAAATTAGGTGAAATAGATGATAATACACTTATATATCAATTAGAAAAATACATTAATGAAGTAAATCAGAAATTGGTTAAGAAGGATTCTAGTATAACAGCTATATCAGAGAGAGCCTTTGAATACATAAATGATGAAATTGAAGAAGGTATTAATATAGGAATAAAATTTTTAGATGAAACTATTGGAGGTCTATATAGTGGTGAATTAATTACAATAGCGGCCAAAAGTGGAAGAGGAAAAACAGCACTAGCCTTACAGATAATGAGAAATGTAGTATTTCAAGGTAAAAAAGTACTTTTTATAAGTGGTGAAATGAGTGATATACAAATTTTGTTTAGAAATATAGCTTCTTTAACTGGAATATCAGTTGTAAAAATGAAGAATAGAAATCTAAATGAAGAAGAAATAATTAAATACATAAATGCTTTAAGTACTTTAAATCAGGAGAATAATCTATATATTAATGATTCAGTGAATACAATATCAGGAATTAAGAGGGAGATAAAAAGTATTAAACCAGATGTTGTTATAATTGATTATCTTCAGATTTTGGATTATGAAGGTAAAGAAGTTGGAGAAGCTAAATTTGCTGATTTATCAAGGCAAATAAAAAAGATTACTTTAGACTTTAATATTCCAATTATACAGTTGGCTCAATTAAATGATGAATTGAAGGATGAAAGACCAAAAGGTGATAGAGTAATGAGAAGTTCAAAACAAATATATATGGATTCTAATTCAGTTATATATATTCATAGACCTACAGAGAAAGAGGCTCTTGATTATTGTAAGACAATGGGAATAGAGGATATAAAAGAATTAAGATGTAGAGAAAAAGGTTTTGGAGCTAATTTAAGTGAGATTATAGTTGCTAAAAATAGAGATGGGGAATCAGGTTTTAGACCTTATTGGTATATAGGAAGTTTGTTTTCTTTTAGGGAATGTAAGAAGACAAAAGAGATATGAAAAGAAACATAATTTATTAGATGATATGTAAACTATTGTCTAAGGAGTGTTAGAAGAAAAGTATATAATTCTTAATTGTATGCAATAAAGATTTAAAATATATAGTATTTAGATTAAAAAATTTATTAGAAAAAGGTAGTTGCTATATAAGTATAACAACTACCTTTATAAATTAGGTACTTAATGTACACTAATCTACACAAGTTAAGTATATATTAAGTACCAGATGAAAGTCAAGGAGGTACTAACATGTATGATGAAATTATAGAAATATATTTTGATTATTGGATAAATGAACATATGTATACAGATATTTTAGAAAAAGATAAACGCTATACTGAAAGTTGGGAAGAAATTATAGCAATTAATGAATTATTAGGTAAGGATTTATTAGAAGAAGATAGAAGATATATATTAACAGAACTAAATGATTTATTTAATTCATTGATAGAGTTTGAAAGAGAATTTAGTTATAAACTTGGGTTTAAAGCAGGAGCAAAATTTATAATTGAATTGTTGAAGTAATTAATTTATATATCTCAGTAGAAATTAAATCATAAATTGAGCTTACTAATAATTATACTGTGATATTTTGAATTAAATAAACTTTAGTTATATTGTTTAGAATAAATAGATTTTATTATGATGTTTATTTTGGATTATCTGCAATATTTATATTTACTAAACTATTTAAAAGTATGATGAATGTCGAAAGTGAAGAGTTCAAATATATATTGATATAAAAATAATGCTATATCTTAGTAGAGGAATCTTTAAAATTATAACAAAACATATCTATATATTTAATAGATTATCATTCTAACTACAAATAAATTTATAAATTTTCAGATGAATAATAAGAAAAATGAAAAAAGAGAAATTAGATAATATAAAAAGGAAGTTATAACTATCAGCTAATTGATAATATAACAATATTTCTATTTAATATTATTTCATTTATAATGTAAATATACTTTAGTGGGAGGATACATTAAATGAGTAATATAAAAATAGAAATTAAAAAATTAGTAGATAAGTTTAGCAAAGATATAGAATATTATAAGGATGGCTCATTATACAATGAACATAATTGTAGAGTGGAGTTTATTGATCCTTTTTTTAAAATATTAGGATGGGATATAAATAATGAACAAGGTAAGTCCCCTCAATTCAGAGAGGTTATAAGAGAAAATTATTTTGTCGATACAGGTAGACCAGATTACTCAATGACATTAAATGGAATAATAAAATTCCATACAGAAGCAAAAAAACCATCAATTAACATAGAATTAGATAAGTCACCAGCACTTCAAACTAGAAGGTATGGATGGTCTTCTAACTTAAGAATATCAATATTAACAAATTTTGAGCATTTAATTATATATGATACAACAATTCCTCCAAAAGAAGGAGATAAGGTAGAGGTTGCATGTATAAGGAAATATCACTATCTAGAATATGTTGAAAAAATAGATGAGATATTTAAACTCATTTCTAGAGAGAGTGTATATATAGGTGATTTTGATAGCTATTTAGATAACAGTAGAATGGCTGTATTTGAAAAAGGATTACAATTACCTGTAGATGAATACTTTTTAAATACTATAAATGATTGGCGAATTAAATTGGGTAATTACCTATATAGTCATGAAAATTATAGTATTGATATAATAAATGATTGCATACAAGAGTTTATAAATCAGATTGTATTTATTAGAATATGTGAAGATAGAAAACTTCCTTTATACAACAAATTGAAAGAAGCTATAAATGATGAGAATAATGTGATAAAAGAGTTAGATAAAATATTTAGAGAGGCAGATAAAAAATATAACTCAGGTCTATTTAGTAAGGAATATATAATATTTGATTTAAATAATGAAATAATAAAAGAAATAATAGAAGTATTATATTATCCACAAAGCCCTTACAAATTTGAATTAATAAAACCGAATATATTAGGTGAAATATATGAGTTATTTTTAGTTGAGCATTTAGTAATTGAGGGTAACAAAGTAGTACTAGAGTCTAAAGACAATAATTTGCATAGAGATATAGTTACAACACCATTAGAAATTGTGAAATATATGGTTGAAAGAACTTGTACAGAGGTTTGTGTAGATAAATCTCCTATACAAGTTCTTGAAATGAGATTTTCTGATATAGCTTGTGGATCAGGTATATACCTTATTGAAACTTATGAATGGCTGATAAGATATTGTACAAATTGGTATGTAAATAATGATAAATCTTATTTAATAGAAAGTGTAAATGGAGAATTAAAATTAAAGTTCGAATACAAGAAAGAAATATTAGAAAAATGTATTTATGGAATTGATATTGATGTACATGCTGTGGAAGTAGCTAAATTTAATTTAATATTAAAATTATTAGAAGGTGAAACAGAACCTATGTTAATAGGTTTTGATAAAATACTTCCTGATTTAGACAAGAATATAGTTCATGGAAATGCTCTAGTTGATTTTGAAAATATAAATTACAATAAATTAACAGATATAGATAAAGAAGAGATAATACCTTTTAATTGGGATAAGATAAATGGAGGTAATTTGTTTGATGTAATAATAGGAAATCCTCCATATGTAACAACAGAAGATATTAAAAATTTGATTAATAAAAAAGAAGTTAAAGTATATAAGAATAGATACAGTACATCAAAGGGACAGTATGATAAATATTTTATATTTGTAGAAAGAGCATTACAAAAAATTAAGCAAGAAGGATATCTGAGCTATATAATACCAAATAAATTTACTAAAATAAAATCGGGAGAAGCAATAAGAGACTTATTATCAAAAAATAAATATGTAAAAGAATATATTGATTTTGGTTCAGAGCAAATTTTTAAAAGAAGTAATAAAACTGTCTATAGTTCAATTTTATTATTACAAAAAAAGTATCAGAAAAATTTTAAATACATAGAAGTAGATAATATTTCTAAGTGGTTTTCTAAAACTGCTAAAAAAGAAATAGTTATATCTACAGATGTATTAGGTAAATTACCTTGGGCTTTAGTTACAAATAGTGATGATATGAAACTTATAAATCAAATGTATAGAAATGCAATCCCTTTATCAAAAGAAGCATATATATTTAATGGTATACAAACAAGTGCAGAAAAACCTCCAATATACTGGTTTTCAGAAAAGGAAGTAATAGGAGAGACTGATAAATTGTTTAAAATTAAAAAGTTTGATGAGGAATTTTTGATTGAAAAAAGTATATTGAAGAAATACTTTAAGCCTGTTCTAAAATCAGAAAAGAATTTAGGTAGTTATGATGTATATTCAACAGATAAATATATTATATTTCCATATAATTCAAATGGGGTATTATATGATATAGATATAATGAAGAATAAATACCCTAATACTTTAAATTATCTAGAGTTTAACTATGATAAACTAAAGCCTAAGCAAATTGATAGTAATGGTAGAAGAGATGTACCTTTAGCTAAAAAGGATACATGGTACCAATATGGAAGAGATCAAGCTTTGACAGCATTTAATAATAGGAAGAAATTAATAGTTGGTGTATTGGCTAAAAAGGCTATGTATTTATATGATGACAAAGATTTAGTAATTGCATCTGGAGGTACAGCTGGATATTGTGCTATATCTAAAAAAGCTGATAGTAAATATGAATTGGAGTATATTCAAGCATATTTAAGCCATCCTATTACAGAAAAACTTCTCTCTGTTATAGGAAGTGATTTTGAAGGAGGATTTCATTCTAGAGGAACAAATGTATTAGCAAAAATACCTTTTAAAGTTTTAGATTTTAATAATCAGAATCATGTTTATTTATATAATGATATAGTGAATAAAACAAAAAAAATACATGAAATAAATAAAAAACTATCAGAAAGCAAGATACCTAAAAGTAAAAGAACAGTATTAATAGATGAGAAAAATTACTTGATAAATAATGTTAAAGAATCAATAACTCAAATATATAATATATAAAGTTGAAAAATAGCTACTTAGTAAATAGAAGCTGTTTTTTATTAAATAATATATTAAAAAGTTTAAATATGATAAAATAGAGAGATATTGAACAAAATATAGGTATACTTTAAAGAAAAGGTGAAAATTAATGTTATTAAGAGAACATGCAACAGAAGAAAGATTAAATGGAAGATACTATACTCCTGAGAACCTAGCTAACTATATTGTAGATTGGGCTATTAAAGATATAGAATCAGGAAAAATACTTGAACCAAGTTGTGGAGATGGATCATTTTTAGAGAGTATGAATATCTTAAATTTACAAGATAGATTTAGTATAGTTGGTATAGAATTAGATACAAATGAATCAATGGTAGCTCTAGATAGAATAAATAATAGTATTTTTATAGATAGTTTAGAGAATCTAGAGGATGAAAAAACAATATTGGATAATATTGGTTGCAAAGTAATAAATGAAGATTTTTATACAATATATGAAAATATCATAAAATACGAAAAATTTAATATTATAGTTGGAAATCCGCCATATATAAGATATCAATACTTAACAGAAGAACAAAGAAATGAACAAAGTATCATATTGAAAAGTAATGGCATGAAATCAAATAAGCTTATAAATGCATGGGTATCATTTGTAGTAGCTAGTATTCAAATGTTAAATAAAAATGGAAAATTAGGATTGGTAATACCAGCAGAGCTTATGCAAGTGGCATATGCAGAAGAATTAAGACGATTTTTAATGATACAACTTCAAAAAATGACAATAGTTACATTTAGAGAGTTGATTTTTCCTAATGTAGAACAAGAAGTAGTGATATTATTAGGAGAGAAGGATGAAAATCATAAAGATGAGCATAAACTTAGGATAGTACAGTATGATGACATAAATCAACTAACAAATGATAATAATATCGAAGATATACCATTTAATAATATAGAAATAAGTGATTCAAAATGGACAAGATATTTCTTAAACAGAAATTCAAATGAATTAATTAACTCTCTGAGAAAAGATAATAGATTTGTAAGGTTTGGAGATATTGCAAGTGTTGATGTTGGAATAACTACTGGTAATAATGACTATTTTTGTGTAGATAATCAAACAGTAAATAAATTTGACTTAAAAGAAATAAGTAAACCATTAATTGCTAGAAGTGTAAATCTAAATGGTATAAAGTTTACAAGAGAAGATTGGAAATATAATATCAATAGAGGTGCAAAAACGTATTTAATTGATTTTCCAGATATACCATATGAACAATACTCATATAGGCAAAGAGAATATATAGAAAAAGGAGAAAGAGAAGAGCAGAATACTGGATATAAATGTAGAATAAGGCAGAGATGGTATAGAGTTCCATCAATATGGCTTCCAGATGCATTTTTATTAAGAAGAAATCATTTATACCCTAAGTTTATTCTAAACTCAGAAGTAGAAGCTGTTAGCACTGATACAATGCATAGGATACGTTTTAATGCAGATATTGATCATAATAGAGTCTTATTGTCATATTACAATAGTATAACTTTAGCATTTACAGAGATAGAAGGTAGAAGTTATGGAGGTGGCGTATTAGAGATACTTCCAGGTGAATTTGAAAAAGTAATTATACCTGATTTACAAAGTAATGAATTAATAACAAATGATATTGTAAATTACTTAATTCAAGAAATAGATACTCGTGTTAGAAATAATAATGATATAGAAGATATATTGGATTTAGTAGATGAAACTATATTAATAGAAATTTTAGGTATTGACAGGAATATAGTTGATCAATTTAGAAAAATGTGGTTAATATTAAAAAATAGAAGACTTAATAGAAAAAGAATTAAGAAGTAGTAAATGTTTATAAAATATAGATTATAACTATAATTATTATGATTTTAGCTAGATGAATTGTTAAAGGTTTATAATATAATTAATAAGTACTGTAATAAATAAAAAGCAGACATATATAATACTATTTATGTCTGTTTTTTATATTAATATTTAATATAATCATTATTTATTTTTCTTTAAGTAGTATTCATTTTGAGCAGCATCTAAAATTTGTTTTTTAAACAATTCCATTAGTTCAAGAATCTCTTTGTATAAACTATTCCAATCTTCTTTGGCTTCTGTTTCTGCTTCATATATATTATTTTTTTTTCTAATCAATGGGACAAATTCACCATGGGCTATTTTATTACGTGTATCTAAAAGTTTATTTTTAATATAGTGTTCCTTTAGTTGATATTGAGTACTGTCTAAACCTAAATTAAATAATATATCTTCTAAAACTTTATATGATAAATTAGATTCTGTATCAATTATTAGTTTTTCCATTACATTAACATTAAATATTGAAAATTGTCCATTAAGTATTTTATCTACAACTTTATAATGAGATGTAGATTTATTTGATTGGCGGACATCAATAATCATTGGTTTTAATGTTAGTGTAAGAAAGTTATCTGTCATATCAAAGCAGTTTAATTTTAATGAATTTAAATAATAAAGATATTCTCTAGCGCTTATTTTAATGAAACCTTCCCAATGTGCATAAAGAAGTGTAATACCACTTCTAAGTAAAGTTAGTAGAACAGAACCCTCTGACATATCAATTACCATTTTTAAATTTGTTAATTCTTTTTTTCTCCATGAGAGATTTTTATCTATACCATTTTGAAGTTTATCTAGTGAATTAGTTGACATCTGAGAATATTTTTTCTCCTAGCAATTTTAAATTTTTAAATCTCAAAATAGGTCTTGAACTATTTGAAGCAGTTTTATATTCTGAAGAGTTATAAATAGATTTTATTAATGATATTATTTTATCTTGATTTAATAGTTTAATCTTATCTAAATTTTTACTAAATCCAGATATAATTAATTCAAATGATGCAACTGAAAATGCTCCATAAAACTTACTTTTGTCATTATTAAATTTTCTAAAAACATCATCTTCTAATAATATATTTAGATAGTCAAAAGTATCACAGAATCTATTGTATTCATAATCATAGTCTATTATATTATTTTCAGCTATGTTTATTATTTCATTAGTAATAAAGTCGCTCATATCTTCATTTCCTCTAATATTATTTATGTCACAATACAAGTAAACCAGATATCGTATGATTATCTCCATGTCATATTGCTCTGAATATTGTTTCTCAGTTAGAGGAATACAGTTTTGAAATGGTTCATATTTATTTAGTTTAACACACCAATCATAAAAAGGTTTATCTATCATAATTAATAAACAGTTACGTATTTCTTGAGGTTCTAAAGAAGTACCACCTGTATTGATACGTTGAAAAAGTTCATATTTCGCATCTTTATCACTAGCCTTTTTTATTATCTTTATATCAAGTTTAGATCGCTTGAAGTCCATTCTTTGAGCCTGTGTAAAACTATTATCAGAATTTGAACTATCCCAATATTTATCTTGTAATGAAGGTAAAAATTTGGTTCCTGATAACTTACTTGCTTTTACTATATTGCCACTATTGTCTTTAAGTATGCCTACAAACTCAAGTATAGTAGATAATCTTTGCAGTCCATCAATTACATCCCATACACCATTTTCATTTTGAGAAACAAATATAGGTGGAATTGGTATACCTAATAGTATTGATTCTATAAATTTAGTTTTTTGACTATCTGTCCACCTAAAGAATCGTTGGAATTCTGGATTAACAATTAGCTCTTCATCTCTATACATATTAATCAATTCACCAATAGACATAGGATATCCATCTGTTTGAATTTCTTTAGATTTAGTCAATATTTCATCTTGTAATGACATAAATTCACCTACCCATATAAAATATAGTATATTATAAACATATATTTTATTATACTATATTTTACAGTTATCGTGCTTATGATTTGTTTTCATTATCACTGAAATCTGAAATAAAGATATAGATATATAATTAATACTTTTTCTATGAAAATTTAAGAAAGTAAGTATTAAGAGATTGTTATATATCTATATAGAAGAATATTATTTATATCTATATAGAAAATATATTTGGAAGTGGAAATATTTTTTATAAATGTATCTACAAAGAGATATAATTCCAATAAAAAGATATTTTATTAAAATAGTTATGAAATTTACAAGTTATAATTATTATAATGAACTGATTATAATGTTTAACTAGATTTTGAATTAATTAGTTGCTTGTAAAATAGGTTAAAGTACAAGTAATAAAATTATAAGACTAAGTGAGGAAATATATCTATAGTTTTACCAAAGTGGGATTATAATCATGATTAATACTTTGTTGATTATAAGTTCAAAATTAAATTGATTTAGTGGATTAAAAAAAGATATATTAAAAACTAATTTTAATTTTATGGTCATTAAAAACTAATTATTCATTATAAAAAGTTAATTAGAAATTTACATTATCATAGTAAAATAGAAAAACGTACCCCAATAATACCCCAACTACAAAAATAAATAATAAAAAATAACCGAAAAATTGCTCCAACATCATGACCAAATAGCTATATACCTACACTTACAAAAACCAACAAAACAATCAAATAACCACTTATAGACTCCCCTCGTCTCCACCATTGAAATCCACGAAAACCGTATTAATAATATTGATACGGTTTTTGTGGATTTCAAAAACTATTAGGCAAATTATATAAAAAAGGGGAATTAATTTATGGCAGAAAAAGTAGTATTAGATGCATTAATACCACGGTGCGTCCAGTTCTTGCATATAAAAGCCTTTAGTTGAGGAACAAAAGCAAGTGGATTAATATAATTAATTCAAACTAATAAAACGAATTGAAAGGTGAAAATCCTTTCTATCACAACTATCAATAG